>DATHXZ010000668.1:0-1696 GCA_035459405.1 Chthoniobacterales bacterium | reverse complement strand
TCGGTGCCGATCTTCGCGTGCTCAGTCGGCAAATACGCCATCCCGACGCCGTAGCCGAGGCTCGGCGACAACGTGCCGCTGTTCACTTCGCCAACCTTTTCGTCACCGCGATAGACCGCGTAATGCGGACGCGGCGGCGGTCCTTTGCCTTGCATGCGAAACGGCGCGAGCCGGCGCGTCAGGCCTTGTTCTTTCGCCTGTGCGAGCACTTCGCGGCCGGTGAAATGCGGTTTCGACAGATCGACGAAAAACCCGAGCCCGGCCTCGAGCGGATTGTGCTCGGGCGTGAGATCGTTGCCGTTCAGCGGGTAGCACATCTCGAGTCGCAGCGTGTCGCGTGCGCCGAGTCCGCACGGCCGGATGCCAAGCGCCTTGCCCTTTTCAAGCACGGTGGTCCAGAAGGTCGGCGCGTATTTCGCCGGGAAGAAAACCTCCACGCCGTCCTCGCCGGTGTAGCCGGTGCGGGCGATCGCGAGCTGCATGATGCCAAGCTCAGCATCGACGATCGTGTTCCGCGCCGGCAGCTCGAATCCTTCACCAAGGATCTCGCGGAACAGCTCAGCGACGCGCGGCCCCTGGATGGCGAGCCCCGCGTAATCGTCGCTGCGATTCGTGAGCTCCACGTCGGGCAAAATGTGCGCCTGCAACCACGCGAAATCTTCATCGGTCCGCGACGCATTCACGACCAGCAGGAACTTCTCCTCGTCGATCCGGTAGACGATCAGGTCGTCGATGATCCCGCCGTTCTGATTGAGCAGGAACGTGTATTGGCCGCCGCGCACCTCGAGCTTGTCGACGTTGTTCGTCAGCATCCGGTTCAGCCACTCGCGCGCCTGCGGGCCGGACGCGATCAGTTGCCCCATGTGCGAAATGTCGAACACGCCGACGTTGTTCCGTACTGCCTGATGCTCGTCGCTGATGCTCGTGTATTGCACCGGCATCAGCCACCCGCCGAACGGGATAATCTTCGCGCCCGCACGCCGATGTTCTTCATAGAGTGGCGTGGTTTTCGAGGCGTCTTCCGTCACGGGCGTGACGGTAGGCGTCGCGTTATGTGGCGTCAATCAACCGGCCGGGAGTGGAACCACGCCGCCGCCGCGTTACGATGATAAACCGATGACATGGCTGGATAAACTCGAACGCCGGATCGGCTGGATCGCCATTCCCAGCCTGATCCGCATCGTGGTCGCTTTCACCGCGCTGGTCGTGGTGCTGGCGTTCGTCGACGCGAACTTCCTCACCGTCCTCGCTCTGGATCCGGCGGCGGTGAAACGCGGAGAGGTCTGGCGGCTCTTTACGTATCTGTTCATCCCGAGCTCGCCCGTGCGACCCGGTGCCATGCTCTCGCCGTTGTGGGCCGTGCTCGCGCTCTGGTTCCTCTGGTTCATCGGCGATGGACTCGAGCGCGCGTGGGGTCCTTTCCGGCTCACGCTTTACTTCATCGTCGGGATGATCGGCACCACGATCGCGGCCTTCCTCTTCGGCGCGCAGTTCTCAAACACGATGCTCGCGGCGTCGCTCTTCTTCGCCTTCGCGTGGTTCTATCCGGACGAAGTGATTTACGTCTTCTTCATCCTGCCGATGAAGATCAAGTGGCTCGCCTGGATCTCGGCGGCGTTGCTGATGTTCGGGTTCATCACTGGCCCGCTCGCCTACAAGGTGGCGATGGTCGTCGCGTTCAGTAATTTCTTCCTGT
>DATHXZ010000667.1:0-9484 GCA_035459405.1 Chthoniobacterales bacterium | reverse complement strand
CCGGCAGCACGAATCTTTGCCTTGCCGGCGGCGTGGCGCTGAACTGCGTCGGGAACGGCCGAATCCTGCGCGAGGGGCCGTTCGACAAAATATGGATACAGCCGGCGGCGGGCGACGCGGGCGGCGCCCTCGGTGCAGCGTTACTGGCCTGGCATCATTATCGGGACCAGCCACGTCACGCGCCCGGGGATCACGACGCTCAGCATGCGACGCTCCTCGGGCCGCAGTTCGACCCTGCCGAATTTCTCGAACGAACCAAAATCCCGCACGAGGAACTCCCGGATGACGAACTGATGGATCGCGTCGCTGGCCTGCTCGACGATCACCACGTCGTTGGCTGGTATCAGGGGCGGGTTGAATTTGGGCCGCGCGCGCTTGGCAATCGCTCCATCCTGGCCGACCCGCGTATGCCGGAGATGCAGGCGCGGCTCAACGACAAGATCAAGTTTCGGGAGAGCTTCCGTCCATTTGCTCCGGCGGTGTTACGCGAGCGGGCCGGCGAATACTTCGATCTGCGCGAGCCCAGCCCGTACATGCTGCTCGTAGCGCAGGTGAAATCAGCTGACGAGCCATCGGGCGACAACACTGGTGGCTTCGGCAAACGGCTGCGTGCCGTCCGGTCGCCGATCCCCGCGGT
Organism: Chthoniobacterales bacterium; assembly: GCA_035459405.1. GTDB lineage: Bacteria > Verrucomicrobiota > Verrucomicrobiia > Chthoniobacterales > UBA10450 > JACCTI01. The sequence continues at coordinate 8,847 of DATHXZ010000667.1, read as the reverse complement.
CACGCACGTCGACCACTCGGCTCGAGTGCAGACCGTAGACGAGCGCGAAAACCCCCGCTTCCACCGGCTGCTCCGCGCGTTCGAGGAGCGGACCGGGTGCGGCGTTCTCATCAACACCTCGTTCAACGTGCGCGGCGAACCACCGGTCTGTTCGGTTGATGATGCGTATCGGTGTTTCATGCGAACGGGGATGGATTACCTGGTCGTGGGCAATCACCTGATCAACAAGCAGCAGCAACTGCCGCCGCCGAGCGACCAAACTCCGCTTCGCCGGAGTTGGTTGGCAGATGAGTACGTGCGCATCGACCGTTCGCCTCGAGCCCTGCGTCGCTTTGGCTTCACCATCGGCGCCGTTGCGGCAGTGGTCGCCGCGTTGCTCATTCGCAGGCAGCCCAGCGCTGCCGGAGCGCTGCTCGCGGTGGCGGTGCTGTTGTCCGCCGCCGCGTACTTCGCACCTGCGCGGCTGCACAGTGTGCATCGCGTCTGGACGCAGTTGTCACTCGTCATGGGCTGGGTGATGACACGCGTCATCCTCACAATCGTATTCTTCCTGATCGTGACCCCGATCGGTCTGGTTCAACGCGCAGTCGGCAAGCGGGCTTTCACTGTTGCGTTTAGGACTTCGGAGAATAGTTACTGGAAGGCGCGTCAGACACCGCCCGACCGTGCTGGTTACGAAAACCAGTTCTAGTGGCCGATGATTCTCGCGCGTAGTAACCGGCGGAAACTTCCAAGTTGAACGGCAAACTTTCCATCCTGGCGGAGTTCTGGACGTTTTTGCGCGTGCGGAAGAAATGGTGGCTCGCGCCTATCCTGCTCGTCCTGCTCCTCCTCGGCTTGTTGATCGGCCTGAGCGAAGGATCGGCGCTGGCGCCTTTCATCTACAGCCTGTTCTAGGACGCGTGACAGGCGAGCGAGCTGTTGGACGCCGGCAGAGTGGCGTGGCTACGTTCGAGATTTCCGCACGAGCGTCGCTCCTCGTGGCCGCTGCAGTCGTCCTGACGAAGCTCTGGCTCGTCCATTCTGAGGAAATCTGCGGAAGCGCGACGCGCTACGACGCGTTCTGGTTCGTCAATTCCGCAAAGGATTGGTATTGGGGCGCGGCATATAGCTGGACGGCATTCGTGCGCCCGCCGTCATATCCACTGTGGCTCGGGCTGGTGCATGAGATCGGCTTGCGACAGCGGCTCGCGATCGAGGTTCTGCAGCTGAGCGGTTACGCGCTTCTGGTGCTGGGGTTACGTCGCGCCGGCGCTTCGCGCGCAGTGTGCGCTGCCGGGTTCGCCGCTGCTTGTTTCCACCCGGGGAGCTTCCAGCTCAATAACTACACGATGGCGGACCCATTCTACGCGGCTGTGCTGTCGATTACGGTCGGCGCCATGATTCTCACCATGGCGACTGCTCGACGCGCGGTTGCGCTGGCCACTGGCGTGGCGCTCGCGGTGTTGTGGTTCACGCGCGAAGAGAGCGTCCTGATCGTTCTCCTGGTCCTGGGCTTCTGCGGGATCTGGCTGCTCCGCGAGCGAACTGCGGTCGAGAGTTGGCGCGCGGCAGCCAGGCGAGTGTTCGTCCCTTGTATCCTGCTCGTCGGAACCCTCGCGGCCCTCGTTCTAACGGTCTATTCCGTTAACGAACGAACCTTCCGCGCCTTCGGCCGATCCGAGATGAGCAGCCCGAGTTACGATCGCGCACTCGAGGCGCTGATCCGGATTAAGCCGCCGAGCTTCGGGCGTTACGTGCCGGTAACGACTGAATCGCTGAACCTTGCGTTCGCCGCGAGCCAGACATTCGCCCGCCTCAAACCGCACTTCGATGCGGGCGTGGGCGAGGGGTGGCGGACGGAAACATTGAACCAGCAGGGTGTGCGCGGCGAAATCGGGATCAACTACCTGATGTGGGCGTTGCGCAACGCAGCCGCTGAAGCACGCATTCATGCCGACGCGAAAAAGGCGGAGAAGTTCTACAATCGCATGGCTCGCGAGATCAACGCCGCGTGCGACGCCAGGCGGGTCCCCTCGCGAATCGTCTGGGCAAGTTTCATCGGTCCGAATCTCCTGCCCAATGCACATCGACTGCCGCGCTCGCTGGCCGACATGCTGCGCGTGTTTGTGCTCCGCTACGAGACAGCACCGCTCAAGGACGACGAGATTCTGTTACCCGAAGAACGCGCGATTTACGACGACATAACCCGGCGACGCTCGCTCGAAGCGGTGCGTGCCGCCTCGGCACCTGTCGCGACGGCGGTCAAGAATGCGATCGGCTGGGGTCATCGCTTCTTCGTCATGGCCCTTGCTGGCGGCGCGCTGGTCGCGCTGGCAGCCGCCGTGCGTCGTGGCCGTCGCGCGAGCATGCGCCCGCTGGATGCGGCGTTGCTGCTGATCTTCCTCGCGATCGTGTCGCGCGTCGGGCTGTTCACCGTGATCGATGCGACGTCATGGCCGGTCGCGTACGAGCGGTTCCTGTTTCCGGTGATGCCAATGACGACCGTCTTTCTGCTCGCCGTGATCGGCGAGGCGGTCCGGCCGGCGCGCGACGAGGCGGCGCGGAGCTAGATCAGGCGACCTTGTTGCCGAGCTCGGCCTGCGAGACGACGAAATGTCCGGAACGCAGCAGCGCGCTCACGGCCTGGTAGATTTTCACCTCGCAAACATCGAAACGCCGATACAGCGAACGCAGGGGCACGCGTCGCCTGTCCGAATAGCAGGTTCCGTGTGGCTTTCGCGAACTGCCGCGCCGCGCACGAGCGGCCGAATGGCGGGTTTTGAAAGCCGCAATTTCGCCGTTAATTAGCCGATGCTCCGCGTCGCCTATCTCTTCGAGCGTTTCCCGTCCTTCGGGCAAACGTTCTGTTACCGCGAGGTAGCTGAGCTCGAGCGGCAGGGTGCTGACGTGACGGTCTTCTCGATCCGGCGGCCAACAGGGGAGCCGCCGCAGGATTGGAACGAAGCCCTCGTCGGGCGCGTCCACTACCTGCCGGATGAGAACGCTCTCGCGAAGGAGGTGGAAGGCGCAGCCGCAGACGAATTGCCGCCGGAAGCCGTTCGCGCTCTCAAGGAGTGGGGCCGGAACTCCGATTTCCTGCGGCTCTACCAAGCGGCTTACGTCGGACTGCGTCTGCGGGAGCTCGGGATCCAGCGCGTCCACGCGCATTTCGCCGGGATGGCTGCGCGGACGGTGTATTGGATCCGGCAGTTTTTCGGGATCGACTACAGCATCACGGCGCATGCAAACGACATCTTCGCGCCGCGGGATTTCGTCGTCAGTCTTGAGAAGATCATCGCACGCGCGGCCGCAGTCGTGACGGTGAGCGACTTTTCCGCTGATCACCTGCGGCGTCAGTTTCCGGCGCACGCCAGCCGCGTTCACCGCGTTTACAACGGGATCGAGGCTAGCCAATTCCCGCAGGCGCGGTTCGATTCTGAGCCACCGCTCGTTGTCGGCGTCGGCAGGCTCATCGAGAAGAAAGGTTTCGCGGATCTCGTCAGCGCGTGCCGATTTCTGGTCGAGCGGCGCATCGCAGTACGTTGCGCGATCATCGGCGAAGGCCCGCTGCACGAGAGCCTCGCCTCGCATATCGCACACTCGCAGCTCGAACGCGTCGTCGAGTTGCTCGGCCCGCAAAGCCAGGCCCAGCTCGTCGAGCGCCTCGCTGCGGCGACGGTGTTTGTCCTGCCGTGCGCGGTGGAACAGGGCGGAGGCATGGACAACCTCCCGACCGTAATCATGGAAGCGATGGCTGCAGGGTTGCCGGTCATCTCGACGCGCATCGGCGGCGTCCCCGAGATGGTGCAGCCGGGAGTAAACGGTGAACTCGTGCCGCCTGGTGATTCGCTCGCGCTGGCCGATGCAATCGAGCGGATCATCACCAACCGAGAGAGCGCCCGCAGGCTCGGCGCCGCGGGCCGCGCCCTCGCCGCGGAGAAGTTCGGCATCGAGAAGAACATTCGCTCGTTGGCGACGATCCTGGCGGGTGAGTCCGTTGCCGCGCTGCAGGCGAATAACGTCCTGTGATGTGCAGCGATTGCTCTTGCTCAACCGGCTCGCGACGTGCGAAATGAAGCTCGTGCGCGTCCGACCTCTCCTTCTGCTGTTGTGCTGGTTCGCAGCGGGAATTTCAGCGCCGGCCTCGGCACAGGGCACCGACTGGACCGCCGAGTACGGCCGGCTGCTCGGCAAATATGCGACACCGAACGGCGTCCGCTATGCAGCGTGGAAGAGCAACGCGGCGGACGTGCAGGCTCTGCAAACGGTGGTGGACGCAATCGCCTCCCAAAACACGAGCGGGCTCGGCCAGAAAGAGCAGCTCGCCTTTTATCTGAACGCTTACAACGCGTGGGTCGTCCACGAGGTACTTGAGAAATATCCAACCAAGACGGTGAAAGACACGCTGTACACGTTCTTCACCGGGAAGCGCATCAAGGTCGCCGGCGAGGAGATGAGCTTGAATCGCCTCGAGAAGGAGATCATCATCCCGCGCTTCAAGGAGCCGCGTGTGCACGTTGCCTTGAACTGCGCGAGCCAGAGTTGTCCACCGTTGTTGGCTGAGCCCTTCCGTGCCGACAAGCTCGACGCGCAGCTCGAGCGGCTAACGAAGGGCTTCGTGAATTCCGAACGCGGCGTGCGCGTGGCAGGCGACGACAAGAGCGCCGAGCTGTCGAAGATTTTCGAGTGGTATAAGGACGATTTTGCGGCGGGTCGGGGAGCGGTAGCGTTCATCAATAAGCGGCGCAACACCCCACTGCCTGACGGCGTGAAGATCAGCTACCAGGATTACGACTGGGCATTGAACGAGGCGAAGTAACGATGGTTTCCCTGGCCAACAACGAACCCGCAGAGCAGCGCTCCCCCTGGCGTGAGCGGTGGCACGCCTTCCGCAATCCGATCCACGAAGAGAAAGCGCGCGTCCTCAAGGAGCGCTGGGACTCACTCCCGCGCGAACTGCAGACGAACAACCAGATCTCCGGGCGTCACCTCACGCATTGCGGCTTCACGTTAGGCGCGAGCTACTGCTCGTTTCACTGCACGCATTGCTATCTGCCGAAAAACGCGAATCAGATCCCGATCCCGTCGCTCGCGCAGGTGAACGAGCAGATCGATGCGAACCGGCGATTGCAGGGGCCCGGCGGCGGACTGCAGATCACCGGCGGCGATGTCGCCGATGCTTATTGGAAATCGGGACGCGCCGATGAGCTGGTCGAGATCATTCGTTACGCATACTCCGTCGGCTCGATTCCGATGCTGATGACGCACGGGCAGACATTGATCGAGCAGCCGCAGTTTCTCGAGCGCCTCGTGGTCGAAGGCGGCTTGCGCCAGATTTCCGTGCACGTCGATATGACGCAGGCTGGGCGGCACGGCTACCCGATCGGGCGCATCAAATGCGAAGCCGATCTGCATCCTGTGCGGCAGGCCTTCACCGACCTCGCGCTGCGGATCCGCGCGAAGACGGGATTCATCCTCGAGTACGCGCTGAGCTTTACGGTCACGCGGCGGAACATCGATGACGTGCCGGAAGTGATCCGCTGGTATTTGGCCGATCCGCAGCGCAGTTACATCTGGCGCATGCTCAGCTTCCAACCCGAGGCCGATACTGGCCGCACCATCTTCTCCCAGCGGCCGATCACATCCGCCGACGTGTGGCAGAAGATCTGCGAAGGCGTAGGCCTTCCGCTGCGGCGCGACGTGTCGATCTTCGGGCACCCTGATTGCAATAGCTGGGCCTCGCTGCTCGTCGCGCGTCCGTCCGGCAAGTATTTCCCGCTCCTGCCCGACGACCCGAAATTCGATGCCCTGCTTGGTGAGGTGCTTGCGAAGATCGGCGGCCTCTCGCTTGTAAACGATGACGCAGGCACACCGCCGTACCGGCTTGCCGGCGTACTATTCCAGCATCCCATCCTCGCCGCGCGCCTCGTTTCGCAAATGGTGCGTTACGTCACTTCGCGCAAAGCGCCTCGCGAGATCCTGCAGTCGCTCTTACGTGGCGAAGTGCACACGCTCGGCGTAGGCATGCACAACTTCATGGATGCGCAGCAGGTCGCGCGCGCTGACAGCGATCCGGTGATCAAAGCGCGGCTCGACTCGTGCGTCTTCAAAGGCGCAGTGAAGCGCGAGGGGAAATGGGAGGCGGTGCCGATGTGCTCGATGAACCAGCAGACCTGGTCCGAGGTTTACGATGCTCGACTGCAGGATCCTGAACTACTGAAGCAGCCGCAGGTTTACGCGCCCGCTGCGCCGGAACCCGCATTGCCGATCGGCTAGCTCAGATCAACTCGCGGACAGCCTTCACCGCGCGCAGGTAAACGCGATGCGGACCGCCGCGCATCAGTTCTTCGCGCATCAGTCGCACCGGGTCGTTGCTGCCGGTCGGCATGAGCTGGTGCATCCGTTCCTGGCCATCGGTATACAGCGAGACGCTCAGCAGGTCTGCGCCCGTTGGATGTTCGACGCGATACTCGCTCGTTCCGCAAAACAGGCTGCACGCGCCGATTGTCTCGCCCTCGGCCTGTCGTAGTGCGACGGCGATGGTGTTGTCGAAGCTGTCGCTGAAGTGAATCGCTGTGCTGCCGAACGTGGCGGGCTTACGCCATCCAAGCTGCGCTGCCAACCAGCCGACAAGCAGGATCGCAGTCGATCGATGCCCCGGCGCGAGCGTGATCTGCACGCGATCGATTTCCCGCAGTCTCTCGCATGCCGCCGGGCTATCAAAAAACTGTGCGATCGCGAGCCGGGTCTGCACGAGTCGGGCCCAATTCAGGTCGCAGAGCACAACGCGCTGATGCGCTTCGGCCTGCGCCGTTTCGACGAGGCGCATCTGCTTGCCGAAGTTCGTCCAGAGCGCCGAGTCGTAAATCAACCGCTCGACCCAGGTCCAGAGCTGGGGGTCGATTGGGTCAGGCAAGTCGCCCTGCCACCAGAGATAGAGCGGCAGGTCGGAATCGAGATGTGCGAAGACGACATTCGCGAGCATGCGGACATAGCAGCCACTCAAGGCGAACGACAGCTGTTCCGAGCAGACCTGCTTGCTGCCGGTGCGGCTGGTGTGGCAATGTGCGCTGATCCATGCATCAGCCCGGTCAGTGGCTGCATTCGGGTCGGCCGCGATAACGATCGCGCGGCAGGCATGCTCGCGCGTGATCTCGGATACGATGTGAGTGTTCTCCCCTAACGAATTCGGGTCTTCGCTGTAAACGGCGAGATTAATCAACGACGCGCGAGTCATGACCTCGCCGCCTTGTTCCCAGAGCTTCTTCAGCTCGCGGCCGAGGTTGTCGATTTCGACCGGAAGCCCGCTCGCATTCGTCTGTGGTTCTGCAGTCGTACTCACCGAACCCGCCTCCATTACAGCCGCCGCCACATTCGACCGTCGCGGGCCAGCAGATCGTCGGCTTCGTCCGGACCCCACGATCCGGCGGGATGCTCGAACAGTGGCGGTGCACCTTCCGCGCTGTCCCAGGCATGTTCGATCGCATCGATGAATGACCACGCTTCCTCGACTTCGTCGCGGCGGGCGAAGAGCGTTGCGTCGCCGGCCATGGCGTCGAGAAGCAAGCGCTCGTACGCCTCCGGACTGGCTTTGCCGAATGACGTCCCGTAATGGAAATCCATCTTCACCGGTTCGATGCGAAAGCTCGTGCCGGGCATCTTGGCCTGCATGCGCAGCGAGATGCCTTCGTCCGGCTGAATGCGGATAACGAGCACGTTCTGATCGAGCGCGTCCGACTCTTTGTTGAACAAGACAGGCGGCGCTTTTTTAAAATGCACCGAAATCTCCGTGCCTGATTTAGGCAGCCGTTTGCCGACGCGCATGTAGATCGGCACGTCCGCCCAGCGCCAGTTGTCGATTTGCAGGCGGAGCGCGACATAGGTTTCTGTTGTCGAGCGCGGGTTCACATTCTTTTCGTTTCGATAACCCGGGACCGGCTTGCCGCTGATTGCCCCTTCCGCGTACTGGCCGCGCACCACGTTGACGGAGACCTCGGCGGCCGAGAGCCGGTGCAACGAGCGCACAACTTTTACCTTTTCATCGCGCACGCTGTCGGCGCCAAGGCCGGTCGGCGGCTCCATCGCGATAAGGCAGAGCAGCTGCAGCAGATGATTCTGCACCATGTCGCGGAGCGCGCCGGCGCCTTCGTAATAGCCGGCGCGGCCCTCCACTCCGAGCGTCTCGGCGGCGGTGATCTGCACGTGGTCCACGTAGCGGCTGTCCCACAGCGGCTCGAAGATCGCGTTTGCGAAGCGCAGGACGAGAATGTTCTGCGCGGTCTCTTTGCCGAGGAAATGGTCGATGCGGTAGGTGTCGCGCTCCGGGAATGCGGTGCTGACGACGCGGTTCAACTCGCGCGCTGAGGGCAGGTCTGTGCCAAATGGTTTCTCGACGATGACACGCGCCCAGCCACCATTCGGCGAATTGTTCAACCCCGCGGCTGCGAGGTTTTTGAGGATGAGCTCGAACTGATCGGGTGCAGCAGCGAAATAAAAGAGGCGGTTGCCGCCTGTCCCGCGCTCCGCGTCGATCTGCTGCAACCGCTCGGCAAGCCGTTTGTATCCATCCGCGGCCGCGAACTCGCCCTGGTGGTAAAACACAGACCCGGCGAAACCGTTCCACAGTTCATCACGGATCGTTTGTCGCGAATGCTTTCGCGCTGCCTCTTCCAGCTCGCGGCGGAACTCGTCATCATTTTTCGGTCGGCGCGCGAAGCCGACGACGGCGACCTGAGGTGGAAGCTCACCGTCGGCCGCGATGTTGTAGAGCGCAGGGATCAGCTTGCGGTGCGTGAGGTCGCCGGTCGCGCCGAAGATTACAACCGTGCATGCTTGCGGGACGCTCCGTGTCGTAATGCCCTCTCG
>DATHXZ010000666.1:0-1772 GCA_035459405.1 Chthoniobacterales bacterium | reverse complement strand
GAGCACGACGGTCTTGTCGCTGATCGCCGCGGCGACGGCTGCGGCGGTTTCCGTCATCGTATCGGTCCCGTGGGTGATGACGATGCGTTCTTCGGGCGCGTCTGCGCAGTTTTGCACGACCAGCGCGCGATCGGCATCGGTCATGTCGAGGCTGTCGATCATCATAACCGTGTGCACGTTCACCTCCACGCGCGAACGGCCGAGCCGCAGCATCTCGGGCAGGTGCGTGTCCTTGAAGTAAAGCTGCCCGGTGCGCTCATTGTATTCCTTATCGAACGTGCCGCCGGTGACGAGAATGCGGATGGACATCGACATCGCAACCGTGCCGAACGTGCTCGCCGGTGACAAGGCCGCGCCCCTACTTTCCAGGCGAGATGAGCTAGATCACGTGAACGCTTTGCCTGACTGTCACGGGAGCGAGTCTGTACTGCGAAGGGTCGACACCCGCCTCAGCCGGGCCGTCTGCTGAGTACGCCCTCGTATCCAGCGCCCCCAAACAGCTTTCGTTGAATCTCGAGGAACGCGACCGGCGACACGGCGTAAACCGCATCGAGCTTCATTCCGAGCGGCTTGAGCATACGCTCCGCTCGCTCCCGCGCTTTCGTCAGCGCTTGGTCCCCCACTTGATCCTCGACCTCCCTCTCCTTCGCGAGTCCGGACTGGATCCCGGAGAAGTCGACGCCTGGAATCGCGAGTAGGTCGTCAACGAGCTTTGGGAACACGGCGAGTTCCCGAACCTTCACAGAGAAGGAACGGGTAACGGCGTAGCCGACGATCTTGCCGCGTTTCTCTTCGTCGGCGTATTGCGGTTCGGATCTCAGGTCGGTCGCGATCACGTCGTCTTGCGGAATCTTTCTATCGTTCAGCATGCCAAGAATCTTTGCCGCCTTGCCTTGCACCTCCCCATTCGCTTTCGCCTGGTCAGAGTTACGCGCTACGACATCGAACCGCAGCGTCACAAGATCCGCCGGCTTCTCGATCTCAGCTTTGCCTTCGACATAGATGTAGGGCTGGCTCGGTAATCCGCCTTGAGCGAGCAACGACAGCGGCAGGCACACGCAGGTGATGAGAAGGAGAAGCCGCATCGCTGCAGGATGGCGGTTGGGGCGCTTAGCGGCAAGACCTCATGAACGCGATGGCGCTGAGCACTTCAGTCTAGCTGATTGCGATCGTAAGAAATAATGTTGTCCCACTCCTCGGCGGATGAGCGGGCGACGAACGCGACGACGGGTTCCGTCTCACTCATGTTGAAGACTTCATGCGGCACGTCCGGCTTGATGTAGATGAAGTCGCCCGCTTCGTTCTCGATCACCTGCTTGAGCCCGGGGCCGAATTCGTGGCGCACTCGTCCCTCGACAATGTAGAGGATGAGCTCGAAGCCGACATGGATGTGCGCGTAGGCAACGCCGCCGGGAGGAATTGTGGCGATGTTCGCCGAAAGCCTGGTCGTCCCTACGTTCTTAGCCGACATTCCTTGCTTGTAGTGGATGCCGTTCCAATTGCGGCGCGCCCCTCCGCCGCGAATCGTCAGGATGCCGCCGTGATCTTCGACTGCGCTCGCTTGTATATCTCCATCGCTCATTCGACTCATCTAACATGACGAGGCCGGCAGCACACGGATGAGCCCGGCGTTCGTCAAAGAAGAAGTCGATTCACCGGAGCGATCGCGTCGCGCGCGATCGTCTCCGGCTTGCCGCCCGGCGCCGCGAACTACATCACCGCCACCAGCGCGGCGCAGCGACTCTCGCGACGCGGAGCGGATCGCCGACGTT
>DATHXZ010000665.1:0-5634 GCA_035459405.1 Chthoniobacterales bacterium | reverse complement strand
CGAACACGGGTCTGAATGGATCGTCACGGTAGCCCCGCGACTGTCGTCGCGGGTCGGCTTCCCGCCGCTCGCCGACGCGTGGCAGGACACCGCCGTCGAGCTGCCGCAAGCCGCGGCCGGCGGCGCAAAGGACCTGTTCACGGGCCGCGAGCTCCGGATGGAAGGACGGGCCTTGAAGCTTTCCGAAGCGATGGCCGTGCTGCCATTCGCGGTCTACACGAACGCCGCGTAACACAGGCATCTTGCCTGTGGGGCCACTGGGCGTCTCGCCCGGAGCATGCGTGTGAGGCTCGCGCGCAAAGGCCTCACCGGGAGAGACGCCCGGTGGCCTCACAGCCGGGACGGCCTTGCTACGGCGCAGCGCCGCGACTGAAGCGATCGAACAGCCCGGAAATCCCCCCGAGGAACGCATTGACGTTCTCGGCGATTTCGGGGCCAAAGCTCGCGAAGGTGATCGGCGCGGAGGCGAGCACGAGCATGATGCTGAGCAACAGCAGATTCATCAGGTAGATGATCATGAGCGAAAAAAACGTGCCGTGATCGGTGATGTCTGTCTGGCTCTTGGGAATCATCCAGACGGTGAACGTCAGGTGGAACGCCAACGTCACGCCGATGATCGCGTAGAGCAATCGCCCGTACGGCTGCACGTCGACCATGAAGCTCAGCGCGCCGAACACGCCGATGGCAATGATGCTGTAGAGCGGGAAAAAATACGGCGCGAGCGCGATCCAGAAGTTGTTCCGATCCGTGATAATGTGACCGCCGTTGCGGCTGACGCGAAATTGACTGACGCGGCCGCCCATCAGCCACACCCAGACGGCATGGGTGAGCTCGTGGCCGAACACGTAAACGAGCAGCGGGCGCGGCAAACCGAAGAAGGCGATCAACCACAGCACCGCGCCTAACGAGAAGAACCAGAATTCTTCCGCGACCCAGAATCCTTCGTTCACCGTCGCGCGGGCAAAAACGGTGAAGAACGTTTGCGTCAGGATCGCGGCCGGCGCGAGGAGGAACAGCCCGACGACGAACTTCACCAAGCGCGTCGGCACGGTGAGCGCGGCGTAATTCGGCTGCGAACGCCGGGTCGGCACGACGTACGGCGCGATCTTCACGCGTCGCGAGGGCACGTGTGAGCTGCGCCTGCCGGATCTGCGTCTCGCCTCAGCCACGGTTCTTCGGCACGTTACCCAGATGCATGCCGGGTAAAAGGGCCGCTGCACAACTCTTCTGTAGCCGTCTGCCCGCGGAAGGCGCGACGCGTGCGTTCCATGGAGCACCGGTGCCACGTCTGCCGCACGCAGACGGCTACAGGAGAGCGCTGCCGGACTAAGCCCGGCCCATGTAATTGCCGGTGCGCGTGTCGACCTTGATCGTCTCGCCTTCCTGGATGAAGAGCGGCACGTTGACGGTCTTGCCGGTCTCGAGCACTGCCGGCTTGGTCACGTTCGAGGCGGTGTCACCGCGGAGTCCCTCAGGCGATTCGATCACTTTTAGCTGCACAGATGAGGGCAGCTCCACCTGGACGAGCCGTCCTTCGACCGCCAGCACTTCCACCGAGAGGTTCTCCGTGAGGTAATCCTTCGAATCCCCGATCAGGCTCTCCTGGAGCGTGATCGTCTCGTAGGTCTCCGGATCCATGAAATGGTAGCCGGTGTTGTCCTTGTAGGAGAACTCAAGGTTCTTCCGCGAGACATCGACCAGTTCGACCTTATCAGTCGAACCGAAGCGCACGTCCGCGCTCTTGCCGGTGTTGATGTAGCGGATGATCGCCTGCACGAACGCGCGCAGATTGCCCGGCGTGCGGTGCTGCAAATCCAGCACGATTGCGACGTTGCCGTTGTATTTGATTGCCTGTCCTTTGCGGAGGTCGTTCGCTGCTGCCATTAGGGAAGTTGAGAGGTAATCGTTGAGGGTTGAGAGCCGCGCACCGGCGGGAGGGAGTCGATAGGCGAGACTCGGCTGATTTGCAAGAGGGTGCGACCACTCGGCGGCAGCTGGCCGGAATTCCAGGGCGACCGCTTCGGTTGCCCTCGATCACGTTCGGCAGAGGCTGAGACTGGGCAGGCGAAGCGCCCGCCCTACAATCTCACCGCCCTACAAGAGCTTCAGCTTCGTCAGGTCCTGCGAGTCGACGATTCCGACCGGCACATGCCGCGCATCCACCACGACGAGATCGTCGATCCGGTGACGCTCCAGCAGGTTTAGAACTTCCACCGCCAGCTTGTCCTGCTGCACCGTCACCGGGTTAAGCGTCATTAGATCTGCGACGAGCCGCTCCCCTACCCGGGAGTCCGCCTGGAAATGGCGGACGAAGTCGCCGTGCGTAAAAATGCCGAGCAGTTGGCCGTCGAGGTTCGCGATCACGGCCGCACCCGCCCTGCGATCCGTCATTTCTTTCAACACCGACCGCACTGGCGCATCCGGCGGGACGAGTGCCAGCGCCTCGCGCGGCCGCATCACTTGATGCACGCGCAGCAGGAGGCTGCGGCCGATCATCCCCGCGGGGTGAAACCTGGCGAAGTCCTCCTTCTGGAAGCCGCGCGCCTCGAGCAGCACCATCGCCAGTGCGTCACCGAGGGCGAGCATCACCGTCGTGCTCGAGGTGGGCGCGAGGTTTAGCGGACAGGCCTCCTGCTCGATATTCACATCGAGGAAGACCTCGCAATTCTGCGCGAGGGTCGATTTCGGGTCGCCGCAGATCGCGACAATGCGCACCTGAAAACGCGCGAGCGCCGGCAGAATACGCAGCAGCTCCTCCGTCTCGCCGCTGGCGCTCAAAGCAAGCACCACGTCGCCGTCCGAGACCATCCCGAGATCCCCGTGCAAGGCGTTGAGGGAGTTCAGCACCACAGCCGGCGAGCCGGTGCTCGTCAGTGTCGCGGCGATCTTCTTGCCGATCTGGCCGGACTTCCCGACGCCGAGCACGACGACTTTGCCGCGCGCTTCGACCGCTTCCTTGATCAGCTCGACCGCGCGCGTGAACTCCTCGCCCAGCCGGTCCCGCAGGCGCTGCAGCTCGAAGATTTCGGCGTCGATGACGCGTTTCGCCTTTTCAACATACTGCATCGTTCGCTAACTCTGCGACGAGGCATACAGCGCGGCAAGGAATTGCGAATATACCTCTGGAGTTAAGCAGCTATGAAAACATTTCTCGTCGCCTCGTTTTTAATCGCCGTCGCGGCCATCAGCACCGCAGAGGCGCAAACGCGCCAAACCTTCACGGCGCCCACAGGTGACGCGCGCACCGATCGGACCGAACGCCGCACCGCTGCCCCCACTCGGGCGCGGCAGGCTGAAGGCGCGCTTCCGCGCGCCGCACGAGGCGGCAATGCAGCCCAGATGATCAATCCGCTGGCACCGCGCCAGTACTACGGCACCGTCGAGGACACGGTCACCTACGACCCGAACGATCCGCGCCGGATCACCGGGATCATCCTCGTCGGCATCCGCTGGTGAGCTGTAGCCGCTTCGCTGTGCGAAGCGAGAGCTGTGGTTCCGTAGCTGCCGTGCGTCACGTCGCCCACAGGGCGACGGCTACAGAAGAGGGTTGTTGAACCCGCTGGAGCAACGCCCGGTCGTCGCGTGTTACTGCGCGACATTTCTGAAGCCGGAGATGCTGCACATCTATCGGCAGATCACCGGGCTGGAGCGCGTGCGCCCGGTCGTGATCGCGCAGAAGCGCGAAAACGCGGAACGTTTTCCGTTTGAGTCGGTCACTGTCGTGCCGAAAGCGGCGACACACTTCCTGCGGCGCATCTGGTTTCGCCAGCTCCGCGACGTGCCTTGGCAGGTCTCGCGATCGGAAACGGCGAAGCTGCTCGACGTGCTCGCTGCGCACCGCGCGGAGCTTCTGCACATCTACTTCGGGCACATCGCGGTGCATTTACTGCCGCTGATCTCGCGCTGGAATAAGCCGAGCGTCGTCTCTTTTCACGGCGCCGATGTGATGGTGGATCTGGAGAAACCAGCCTACCGGGCAGCTACGCTCCGCATGCTCGAACTTGTTCGAGTTGTGCTCGTCCGCTCGGAATCGCTGCGCGATGCGCTCGTCGCGCTCGGATGCCCAGCCGAAAAGATCAGGATCCAGCGCACGGGCATTCCGCTGGAGGAATTTGGGTTCCGCCGACGAGTCTGGCCCGCCGACGGCGCCTGGCGACTCGTGCAGGCCGGTCGGCTGATCGAGAAGAAAGGAGTTCGCACAACGCTCCACGCGTTCGCTACGTTCGTGCGAAAGTACCCGAAGGCGCGACTCACGATCGCCGGTGAAGGGCCGCTGCTGGAACAGCTGCAGGAGCTCGCTCGCGAATTGAACATTGCTGAACGCGTGGTCTTCGCCGGCTTCGCTTCGCAGCCGCAACTCCGTGAGCTGTTCTACGATTCACACATGTTTCTCCATCCCAGCGAGACGAGCGCAGACGGCAATCAGGAGGGCGTGCCGAACTCGATGCTCGAGGCGATGGCAAGCGGCCTGCCTGTTTTCGCTACCACGCACGGCGGCATCCCCGAAGCAATTGAACACGGCGTAAGCGGAGTGCTCGTGCCGGAGCGCGATGCTGACGCGCTCGCACAGCGATTAACCGAGATGGCTGCGCAGCCGGAAGTTCTCTCTTCCCTCGCCCGCCGAGGCGCCGCAGCAGTCGCAGAGAAGTTCGAGCAACAGGCGCAGGCGCGAAAACTCGAGGACTGCTACTTTGAAGCTATGACCGCGCCGCACCGCGCTTCGACAGCGCGGTAAAGAATCGCTCCAGCTCCGCGGCCACACCGGCGAACGACAGCCGCTCGGCCCCGTTCTTCTGCAGTTCGGCGACGGTGTGGCTGTAGAATTCATGATCCGTCAGCAGGCGCGTCGCGATCTGCACAAGCTCCGCGCCGAAGCGTCCGGCGCCGCATGTAGAGGAGTGGCCGAGACGATCGACCGCGCCGTTGCCACCGACGCACGGAATTCGACAAAGCAGCGCATCGCCCGCGACCTGGCCGGGGACGAAGCTTGTGTCCATCTCCAGCACGATTTTGTGCTCGGCGACGACGCGCACATACTCCGAGTATCCGCTTCCGCGTGGTATGATCCGGAGGCGATCCGGGGCGAAGCCAATCTGTCTGAGGAGCCGCTCGCCTTTGCGTCCGTCGAGGTTGTAAACCGTGACGCCGCAGCCGGTCAGATCGCTAACCTGTCGCGCCGCAAACAGCGCCGCCGCATGATTGCGCGACGGCACATCCCACTCGCGCGTGCCGACGATGATGCCAGCGCGGTCCTCGTCCGGGCGCGAGAAGTCCCATTGCGGATCGTGCAGCGGATACGGCGTCGGGATGAAGGCGACGCCGTCTCCTCCTCGGCGCACATCGCGGTAAATATCCGCCGCTTCCGGAGTCGGCGCGATGCAGGCATCCGCCGCGGTGACAATCTCCATGAAGCGCTTCAGGCGGCGTTCGTCAGCAAGCTGTTCGGCGATCTGGTGGAGGCCGGTTTCCTTTAGCGAGACGACGACTGTCGCGTGCGCCTTGTGCAACGCGCCGAGCGCACGCTCTGCTGCCCGGAAATCGCCGCGCAGCAACAGCAGCACCGGAGTTCCCGAGGACGCCGCTTGCGGGACGTCGCGGTAGAACGTACCGCCCATGCACGCGGCGTAGGCATGG
>DATHXZ010000664.1:0-4774 GCA_035459405.1 Chthoniobacterales bacterium | reverse complement strand
CGCAAAGAATCGCACGCTCGCCAGATTCCGAGCAGACCGCGCAGCCTCACCGGGCACTCCGACGCGAGCACGAACCAGCCGTAACAAACCGGCAGCAGGGTGATGAAGTCGTTGCTGCTGATCGACGATGCGTTTCAGAGCCGACTCGTTCGCGACATCTTTTCGCAGTCAGGGTACCAGCTCGATCACTACGTCTTCGGCGCACGCAATGAAACGCAGAATCGACGCGCTGACCTCCGCTCAATCGTCGAGAAGATCCGCGGACACCGCTACGACGCGGTCGTGCTGGGAAACCCGCCTGATTACTGGAACCCGCGCAAGAACGCCTTGCGGAATCTGAGCCGCCTCTACAAACGCTGGCGTGATATACCCGCGTTTCTCGGATTCGAACGAATCTCCCTCGAACTCGCGCGAGAAGGTCGGACGCCGCTTTATCTGCTCGACGAGATGGATTCGCCGATCATCGACAACACTAAGTTCCGATTCCTGCCGCGCTGCGCGGCATACTTCAAGCGCGAGCTGCCCGCGAACATCCTGAATGCCTTCCTATATACGACGGCCAAAACGGAGTCGCCGGACAGCATTCTGCATAACGCCACCTGCCGCAGCTGGGCGAAGAAGCTGCGACCAGTCTCGCTCGGAATCAGCGACGAAGAATTCGAACGCGCAGCGGCGGTGAAGGTGGAAAAGGACATCGACCTCTTTTTCGCCGGTGACTTCACGAACCGGCCGCAAAGGCAGATCGGGCGCGATGCACTCCTGAAGCTCGAAGCTGACGGTTTCCGCGTGCACATCTCCGACGAGCGATATTCCGAGCAGGAGTTTCACGCGTACTGCGGGCGATCGCTGCTCTGCTGGAGCCCGGATGGGTTCGGGGGAGATTGCCATCGACACTATGAGATTGGCGCGTGCGGATCGGTCCCCCTGCGCAGGCATTCGCCGCTCTACCCATATGCGCCCATGTGCGACAACGTCGACTGCTTCTATTACTTGCACGAAAGCGTCGACCTCTACGACGTCGCGCGGAAAGCGCTGGCCCAGCCGGATCACCTGCGCTGGATGGGCACCCAGGCTCAAGCGCGCGTCCGCGACTTCCATCGGCACTCGCGGTTGGCCGAATACATCCTAGGCGACGCCACATGTATCGAGCTTCCGAAGTGGGATGAATAAGTTGTGAATAAGAGCCGACCTGCGCAGAGGTTTGTTCACATCGAATTTGTGAATACCGGCGCAAAGATCGGGCTCGTTCAGAGGCGTTCTTCCGCAAAACAATGAAGCTGTCAGAAATGGAGGCGACGTTGCGGGAGATCAGGGTTTCGCCTGTAAGGACCCTCGGCCAGAATTTCCTGCACGACCGGAATCTTGCCCAGTGGATCGTCTCTCGTGCCGAGCTGACGCCGGACGATTATGTCGTGGAAGTTGGTCCCGGGCTGGGAGCGCTGACGGAGTTCGCGCTCGCGTCCGGAGCTCGCGTCCTCGGGATCGAGAAGGACGCACGCCTGGCGTCGTTCCTTCGGGAACGCTTTCCGACGGATCGTTTGGAGATCGTCCGCGGCGATGCGTTGGAATTCTGCGTGCGGTCGCTCTTTGGCCAACCGCGTGTGAAGTTCATCGGCAATTTGCCCTACAACATCTCGAGCCAATTGCTGCTGCAGTTCACCGAGTATCCAAGCCCCATCTCGCTGTGGCTCTGCATGTTACAGAAAGAAATGGCGCAACGACTCGCAGCTCAGCCGCGCACGTCGGACTACGGCGCGCTCACGGTTCTGGTTCAGCTGCACTATCACATCGAGTATCTGCGTACCGTGCCGTCGACGGTGTTTTTGCCTGCTCCCGAAGTCGATTCGGCGTTCATTAAGATCAGCCCGCGCAGCCCGCATGAGCTGCCGGATACCGACCCGGAATTGTTCAGGACCCTGGTACGGAAAGGATTCTCGCAACGCCGCAAGCAGCTCCGCAAGCTCCTGCGCGAGGACGTTCCGGACTGGGACGATGCTGCAGTGGCGTGCGGGTTTTCTCCGCAAGCTCGGGCTGAGGAGCTGTCGCTCGGTGAGTGGGTAGAACTAACGAACCGGTCCGGCGCAGCACCGTCCACGACGCCTGCGCAATCAGCAGGCGAACGGTTCGCCGTTGTCGATGCCGACGACCGGGTCATCGGCGATGCGCCGCGTGCAGTCGTGCATGGGGATAACTTGTTGCATCGCGCCGTGCACATCCTTCTTTTCAATGAGACGGGCGAGCTATTCCTGCAGAAGCGTTCGCGCCGGAAGGATCGGCATCCGGGCGTGTGGGACTCGAGCGCGGCAGGGCACGTCGACGCTGGGGAAGATTACGACGAAGCGGCGGGTCGGGAGCTCAGGGAAGAGCTCGGCGTGACCGCGCCGCTGGACCGCATCGTAAAATTGCCCGCATCCGAGCGGACGGGAATGGAGTTCATCTGGCTATACCGCGGCCGGCACAATGGCCCGTTCCAGCTCGCGCGGAACGAGATCGACCTGGGCAGGTTCTTCCCGCCGGCCCTGGTCAGCGCGTGGTTGACGGCGCGGCCGGACGACTTCGCTCCAGGTTTCGTCGAATGCTGGACCGCGTTCCAGGCTCGACAAGCAAGCGCAGACGGCTGCGGCTGACTAGCGCCGTGATTTCGCGCGCTTAGCAGACTTCTTCGCGCTGCCGCGCATCGTCGGCTTCGCCTTCGAGGCGGCACGGCCCTTCGTCTTCCGCGAGCGTCCTTCGTCCGCGCTGATCGGCCCCCGGAAGATCCGCTCCGGCAAATCCCCCATCGCTGATTTCCGGAACGTCCGCGCGGCGCGGCGGGCACTTTCCTTTCCGCCGTGGATCGCGTCGCTGAACATTTTCGTCACGGCCTGAGTGCCCCGGAGAAAGTGGACCTGAAAGCCGTGCGTCTGCTTCTTGGCCTTCGGCTTCGAATCGATCCGCCGAATGTTCGCTTCCGAATCGGGATTAACTCGCTTCTTCATACTGTTCGCCTAACGAGACGAGCGTAAAAGCAAAATTGGTGGCGCGCAACCGTGCGGAGAGCGCGGGTCATTGCGCTGCCGCTAACACCGTCTGCGGCTCGGGCAGATTCCACGCCTGCCATTTCGTTGTGTATTCTGCGGACGGGAGCAGCGCGTAGGAAGGCTTCCGGTTCGCCCGCAACCATTTGATCACACGCACGAGATCGTCTTCCGCCATTGTCGTGCAGCCGGCAGTGGGCCGAGTGGCACCGCGCCGAATGTGAAAGAAGATCGCGCTGCCGTCACCCGCGACCGGCGGATCGGAGTTGTGTCGCACTTCGATCAGCCAGCGATACGCAAAGTCGTTGTGCCGCATCTTCTGCTTCTCAAACCACGCGGGCGGATTCTGTGGATCGGGGATTCTGACGTGGCGGTTGTAGTCAGGATGATTGGGATCATCGACCCAGGCATCGGCGGTCGTGACTTGATGGGATGGAAAATCAGCACCGCCAGGAAGCTGCGAGTCGTAGGTGTAGATCTTGCCGATGCGAAAAACGCCGGCAGGCGCGCGGCCGTCGCGTTCTTTCTTCCGGAGCCCGCTTTCGTTCTGGCCCGCGAGCCCAGTCCCCCACGCGAGACCGCTCTTGCCGAACAACACTGGAATTGCGCCGCCCTGCGGAATCCATTTGCCGCCGCGCTGGCGCTCGAACATCCGCAACTCGCCAGTCGTTGAATTCCAGTCCGGCGCCGTGGCGACGAGCAGCTGTGTGCAGTCATCCGGAACTCCGGCAGCGTGCATGACGTGCGCGACGGCAACAGCGGCGGAGATGATGAGGGAGCGGAGAGCGGCCTTGAACATGGTGAAACTTAGACGCGCAAGTTCATCGCGCTGTCCACTCGAATTTAACACGCGAGCAGCGCGTTCGGCTACGATCGATGCGGTGGACGTATTATTCGTTAGGCTAAATCGAGCCGACAGAAGTGATGCGCTGTCGCGCTACGGTACACGCGCGATACGCGTCCGATTCACGAAGGGTTAAGCAGCAGCTCTGAATAAGCAGAAGCTACCTTACGTCAGTTTTCCCACACCTATGAAAAAATCCATCCTGTTCGGAGCTTTGGCCCTCGCGGGTCTGGCCGTTGCTCCGGCTAACGCACAGACCCAATCAACCACAACCACTGAGACGCAGTCGCAAGGCTTCGTCCAAAGCAGCAAGATTATCGGGTCTCGTATCCGCTCCGCCGATGGCAGCGAAGTCGGAACGATCCGGGACATTGTTCTCGACCGCGAGACGGGCTGCATGGCTTACACCGTGCTTGAGACTGCTGATGGCGGGCCGGCCAGCGGCGCGGCAAGCACCGGTGGGACGCGCAGCACGACCACGACGACGACGACCACTCGTAAGGCCGTCGCGATGCCGTGGACTGCCGTCGACGTGGGACCCGAGCCTGGCGTCTACACGACAACCATTCAGCGCGAGCGCATCTACAGCGCACCGGCTTATGACTATGCGCGCGTCGAGGAATACAGCCGCCCTGAATACATCAGCGGCGTCTATTCCTATTATGGCGTTCAGCCGAGCGTCGGCATCAGCACGACGCTGGGCGTCGGCGCGACCGGCACCCGCACAGGCGTGTCGACTCAAAGCGGCGTAGCGGGACAGACGAACGCTTCGTCGCCGGCACCGACGGCGTCCCCCGCCGCAACTGCAATGGCCACAGCGACACCAGCTGCAACGCTTTCGCCGGCAGCGACCGCTAAGCCGACGGCAACCGCCACTGCGACTGCTTCACCGGCAGCAACAGCCCGGGCGACG
>DATHXZ010000663.1:0-3289 GCA_035459405.1 Chthoniobacterales bacterium | reverse complement strand
GTCTCGCGCTTGGCGCCAGTCGGGCTGCGATCGCCCGTTCGCACCTGGTCGAGTCGCTGCTGCTCGTCGCGTTCGGCGGTATTGCCGGCCTGGTGCTTGGCAGCTGGGCGCTCGACCTGTTGCTCGCGTCGTTCGATCGCGATTGGATCCCGCGCGCCGATGAAATCGGCATCAACACGCCGGTGCTGCTCGGCACCGCGGCAGTTGCTCTGCTGACCGGCTTGCTCTTCGGGATGTATCCCGCGTGGCAGGCGACGAAGGTCGATGCGATCGATTCGCTGCGCGACGGCAGCAAAGGTTCGACCGGGCCGCAGTCGGTGCGTCTGCGCGGTCTGCTCGTCGTCGGTCAGATCGGGTTAACAGTCGTGCTGCTCGTGTGCGCGGGGCTTGTTTGGAAAAGCTTCGCCAACATCATGCGCGTGGATCCCGGCATGCGCATCGACGGCACGCTGAGCATGGTGATTTCGCTGGCGACGGCGCGTTACGACACGCCCGAAAAGCGCATCGAATACTACCGACAGGTGATCGAGCGAGTCAGCGCGCTCCCCGGTGTCGAGGCGGCGGCGTTCACCCAGACGATGCCGTTCACGTGGGGGGTGCCGGCGTCATTCAAGATCGAGGGCTCGGCAGATGACGATGCGGTGAAGCTGCCATCGGCATTCTACGATTCGGTCACGCCGTCGTATTTCAGCGCGCTTGGCATTCCGCTGATGGCCGGGCGCACTTTCAGCGAGCGCGACGACCGCAATGCGCCGCGCGTCGTCGTCGTGAGCAAAGCGACCGCGGCCAAGTTCTTCCCGGGCGAGAATCCGATCGGCAGGCGCCTGATTCTTCCAGCGGCTACCGGCCAAGCGCAGCCGCCGCAGCCGCTCGAGATTATCGGTGTCGTCGGCGACGTGCCGCGCAACGGGCTCAACGCGGAGACACCGTATCAGGTTTACGCGTCGATGAACCAGCGCGGCTGGGCATTCGCCACCTTGCTCATTCGTTCGTCGCTGCCGCACGAGACGCTGACTAAGACCGTGCAAGCCGAGATCTGGAAGCTCAATCCCGAGCAGCCGATCACGAACGTCGCACCGGTGCGCGATCTGGTGCGCACGAGCCTGACCCAGCCGACGCTGTATCTCACGCTCTTCAGCTTGTTCGCGGCGCTCGCGCTGCTACTCGCGGTCCTCGGTTTGTATGGCTTGATCGCCTATAGCGTGGCGCAGCGGACGCGCGAGTTCGGCATTCGCATCGCGCTCGGTGCGCAGGCGGCCGATGTCCTCCGCCTCGTCATTCAGCAAGGTGTCCGGTTTACAGCCGCCGGGCTCGTCGTGGGTCTGCTCGCGGCGGCAGCAGCAGCGCGCCTGATGCAAGCGCTGCTCTTCAAGAAGAAGGCATACGATCCATTCGTCTTCAGCGCGGTCGTGCTCGTGCTCAGCGTAATCGCGTTGCTCGCGGCGCTCGTGCCAGCGTTGCGCGCTGCGAAGTCTGATCCGGTCACCGCTCTCCGCGCTGAATGAAACTACATGCCCAGCGTATGACGAAGAGCTGTATCGACGTCCTCCATCTGACTGAACCGGCCGATGCCCTTGTGGATCTCGGCGCGCAGGACAGTCGCGAGATTATCCGTCATCACGACAGAGTCTGTCAGCAACCCGCTTTCCCGAAATCCACTCGCGCCTCGCTCAAGCCTGACGCGACTCGGGTGATCTGCGCGAGCGAGATTGCTGGAGATCATCGCAATGATGATTTGCGGCAATCCTGTTTCGAGATTGTTGGCTTGGACCACCAGTGCTGGCCGCCGCTTCGCCGTGCGCAGATCGGAATTTGGAAACAGGACCAGGACGACGTCGCCCCGTTCAAAGGGCATCGTAGGCGTCCATTTCCGGTCTGTTCCAATCGTCGGCGAACGTTCTCAAACGGCCGCGAAGCTCCGCCGCATGCTCAGCGGAAATCCCGATCGACTGCAGATCGATGGGAGCGTTCCGGTCCAGGAACGTCACCAATACCGACGCATGATCGACCGCTGGCGGTTCGCCGATTAAGCGAATGGCACCGTTCTCATAAACGCCTTCTACGGTTTGCAGCGGCACGAGCCAATCGTAGCCGCGCACTCAACGCACCGCAAACAGCAGTGGACCCAACAATCCTCCTATGACCCGAGACCTCAAATTCGCCATCCGCCAACTGCTGAAGTCTCCCGCCTTCTCGATGCTCGCGATCCTGACGCTCGCGCTCGGGATCGGCGTCAACACCGCCATCTTCAGCCTCATGCACGACCTGTTCCTGCGCGGGCTCCCATTCCAGGAGCCCGAACGCATCGTCCGCATGTACGGCGAAGCGAAGGATCGCAACATGAACCAGCTGCCGTTCTCGATGCCGCGCTTCATGCATTACCGCGACGCGCAGAATGTCTTCACCGAAGTCGCCGGCGACTTCGGGAACGGGTTCATCATGACCGGCGCGGGCGAGCCGGTGCAACTGTTCGGCGGCAACGTGACGGCCAACTACTTCGGCATGCTCGGCGTCCGGCCGATCATGGGGCGAGATTTTCTGCCGCAGGAAGAGATGGCGGCCGACGTGGCGCTCGTCACGGAGCAGTTCTGGCGCAATCGCATGAACTCCGACCCGGCGGTGCTCGGGAAGAGCATCACGCTCAACGGCGTGCCGAGCGCCATCATCGGCGTGCTGCCGAAACTGCCGCTCGCCTGGTTCGGTCCCAACGCGGAGGTCTTCACCCCGAAGCCGTTCGATTTTCCCGGCGCACCGAAGGACCGGCTGATGCGCGGGATGGGCTTCATGCGCGCGATCGGGCGGCTGAAGCCGGGCGTCACGATCGAGCAGGCCGAGGCAGGCATGGGCGCGGTCGCGCAAAGCTACAAGCAGGCGCGACCGGATGCCGCCGATAACGGCTGGCTCACGGTGCTCGTGCCGTTGCAGGAGGACGTGACGGAAAATCTGCGGCCGGCATTCCTGACTCTGCTCGCGTCGGTCGCGGCGGTGCTGCTCATCGCCTGCAGCAACGTCGCCAATCTGCTGCCTGTGCGCTTCCCGGGGCGCCGACGCGAGATCGCGCTACGCATGGCACTGGGCGCGGCACGCACCGGAATCGTGCGGCTGTTTGTCTTCGAGAGCACACTCGTAAGTCTGATTGCCGGCGTCGTAGGGATCGGCTTTGCGCTCTGGACGGTCTCGCTCGTGCCGAAGCTCGTCGGCCAGAACCTGCCACTGCCGACCGATGTGACACTGCATTGGCCAGTGCTCGCGGTCACGATGGGCCTCTCGTTAGTCACGGGTCTGCTGA
>DATHXZ010000662.1:0-1555 GCA_035459405.1 Chthoniobacterales bacterium | reverse complement strand
GTCTTCGCATCGCGGACACGATGCGCGGCTTCGGGCATCCACTGCTCGAGCGCGACCGACAACGGCGCGATATCGCGCGCTTCACGCACCTCGCGCTCCACACGGCCGGCATCCGTCAAATCGCCATGTCCGTGGAAAGCCGCTTTCAGTCCCGCACCGAAATCAGGGAAGCCGTAGAGCGGCGCCGGGAGTCCGGCACGATCGAGGAGGAAACTGGTAAACCGGCCCGCGTTGTAAGCTTCGGTGGCCGGGGTAAACCAGACCTGCACGTTGCGTTGCACATCGATCGGCACGCCAAGCGACTCGAGCATCGCTTTGAACCATGGGCCGATCGTGAGAACGAGCGCACGGGCTTCGACCCGGCTACCGTCGCCGAGCTCAATCTCAAATCCTTCAGAAGTCGGTTGCCAGCTTTGCATCGCCACGTCGCAGCACAGTTGCGCGCCCCGTTTCTCTGCCATCCGTGCATGCGCAGCGACGGCACGTTCCGGATCCAGAACGCCGCCGTCGGGTTCGAACACGCCGACTTCGCCCGGGAGCAGCCTCAGCGTCGGATAACGCGACTCGATGGCGCGTTTGCTCAACTGCTCGAGCGGCAACCCGTGCAACGTTGCAGTCTGCTGTGTCCGCTGGACGATCGTGCTGCTCTCCTGCCCAACCGCGAGGACCCCGGTGATCCGCAGCAGTTCTTCGCCCGCATCGCGCTCGAGTTCGCGCCAGAGCTCATACGCCCGCAGGATCAGCGGCACGTAGGCCGGATTCTCGAAATACGCTTTGCGGATCATGCGGCTCTTGCCGTGGGATGAGCCGAGATCATGTGCGATGGCGAACTGCTCGATGCCGATCGCGGACGCGCCGCGCGCGGCGCAGTGCGCCAGGACGGCACTGCCCATTCCGCCAAGGCCGACGACGGCAACGTCAAAGCGCATTGCCCGACTGCTCCCGGATGAATTTCTCGATCGCGGCGAGGATTCGCTCATCAACAGCGTCCTGAGTTTCGCCTGCGCTTTTCAACTGGCCCTTTGTCACCATCAACGAATGGTCACCACCTTCGACAACATGCAGCTCGTTCGGTGCGGTCATTTCGCCGCGAACCTCGGCCAGCGGGCCGAGCGGACAAAGGGAATCGCGCGTGCCTTGCACGAACAGGATCGGCGTTCGCAGCTCGCGCAGCACTTTGTCGCGCAACTTCGCCGGATCGCCACCGCCGCAGAGCGGATAGCCGAGGCAAACCAGCGCGCCCACATTTTCCTCGAGCGCGAGATGGCAGCCAACCCGTCCTCCCATGCTCTTGCCGATGAGCACGACCGGCCCAGAATGCGATTCGCGCGCCTGGCGGAAAGCCGCACGATGCGCGGCGATCAAGTGCGGCAGCGGATCGGGACGTTTCCGCCCCTCGCGCATGTAGTCGTAGTCGAGCGTCTGGACTGGCCCGATGCGCAGAAGCAACTCGGCCCAGCGCCGCATCCAGCTGTGGGATGAGGGCGCACCGGCGCCCGGCGCGAAGAACAACAGCGGTCGCATTTCTTGCCTTTAGCGCAGCTGACGCAGACTG
>DATHXZ010000661.1:0-1773 GCA_035459405.1 Chthoniobacterales bacterium | reverse complement strand
TTCGGTCCTTCGGTCACGACGACGACGATGTTCATGCGGCCGTCACCGCGCTCGCGGCGGACATCGCGGATCTCGACGTCCACATAGCCGTTGTTCTGGTAGTGCTCGCGCACTGCATCGAGGTCCTGCTGCAGCTGCGCTTCGTCGAGGCGGCCGGATTTATCGAAGATGGCGAGCATGGTCTTGCCTTTCGTCTTCATCTGCTTGCGGAGGACGCGATCGCTGAACGCCGTATTCCCCTCGAATTCGACCCGGCTGATCGTGCCTTTCGCGCCTTCGTTGATCGTGTAGACGACCCGCGAGGTGGCACGGGCTGCGTTCGTATCGACGCGGAACTGCACGTCGACGTCGTTATAGCCCCTCGCCCGATACGCATCGATGATCTCCTGCCGCGCCTTGGCGAGCGCCGCTTCGTCGACGGGGTCGTTAATCTTGAGCTTGATGCGTTTGCGGAGCGACTTCGCGGACATGCGCGTCGCGCCTTCGATCTCGATCTCGTTCACGACCGCGCGCGTCTGCACAGCGACGATCACCTTCACGCCGTCGCCTTGCGGCTGGCCATAAATGCGGACGTTCTGGACCTGTCCGGTCTGGTAGAGATTGCGGATGTCCTGCTCGACGATCGGCTCCGAGTAATTCTGCCCGACGGCGGTGCGCATCTGCGCGAGGATGCGGTCGCGGCTGATGGTCTCGGGGCCAGTGTACCGCACCTCGATGGCGCGGATCTTGACGCCTTCACCCTGCTGCGCAAAGGCGGTGACGGGGCTAAGCAGCGCGAAAACGACCGCAAACAGGATGGACGTCGCGACGCCGCGAAGTGGACCGACAAAGTGTTTCATACAGATAAAAAGAGCCGCCCCGCAGGGGTCCGGCGCAGGCAGGCGGTATTAGTTGGTAAGGAGCGAGGTATCGTCAAGGCAGGAATTCAGGTCGCGCCCGGCTCCAGAAGCGGAGAAGAACGCACTGCGGCGCTCTAATTCAAGAGCTCGTACCAATTATTCCGCCGCCGCGGCTCGTAACCGGCCCCGCGAATCAGCTCTTCGATCTTGGCCGCGTTCAGCCGGAAGGTCGTCCCGGCGCTGCTCACCACATTTTCCTCCATCATCACGGAGCCGAAGTCGTTCGCGCCGTATTTCAGCGCCACCTGGCCGATATCCGGCCCCTGCGTCACCCAGGAGCTTTGCACGTTTGGGATGTTGTCGAGGAAGATGCGCGACAGCGCCTGCATCCGGAGGTACTCGGCGACGCCCGCGCGGCGCTCGACCTTCAGGACGGTGTTCTCGGGCTGGAAGGTCCAGCAAATGAATGCCGTAAACCCGCCGCTCGCATCCTGTTGCTCACGCAACCGCTGTAAGTGCTCGATGCGATCCTCGATCGTCTCCACGTGGCCGAACATCATCGTCGCGCTGGACTTAAGCCCCACCTCGTGCGCGACCTGCATCACTTCGAGCCAGGCATTTGAGTCGCACTTCAGCGGTGCGATGCGTTTGCGCACCCGATCGACAAGGATTTCGCCGCCTCCACCCGCGATCGATCCGAGCCCCGCGGCTTTGAATTCCGAGATCACCTGGCGCAGCGGTATCCGGAAGACTTCTGCGAAGTGCTGGAACTCCGGCGGGCTGAATCCGTGGATGTTGATGTGCGGATATTTCGCCCGGATGTGCGCGAGCAGCTTGAGATACCAGTCGAAGTGGAGCTTCGGATGGTGGCCGCCCTGCATCAGGATCTGCACGCCGCCCGCGGCGCTGAGCTCATCAAGCTTTGCATCCAACT
>DATHXZ010000660.1:0-4048 GCA_035459405.1 Chthoniobacterales bacterium | reverse complement strand
AAACGCGCAGCATGATCACTCTCGCTCAGCGCGGGCTCGAGCCCCACGTGCGCGGGGGGCACATCCGGCAACTGCACCCATGACCGGCAACCGCCGTATTGGCGCGCATCCGGAAAGTTCCACGCGAGGCCGAGCCGGAAGACGCGAAGAAACGCGACATGGATACCGGGCGCGCGGTCGTACTCAAATCGCTCGCGCACCACGTCCGGCCGCAAAATGTGGAATGGCTCGAGCGCTTCGGCGATCTCCCACGAGCGGATCGTCGCGGCAAGCTCCACTTGCGCGAAGAAGCGGATCTGAGTCTCGCCATCCGTTCTCATCGGTACCTCGCGCTGGCCGCCACGGATTTTGTCCACCTGCTCGTGGAAAAACGTCGGGAAGAGAAAGAACTCCCCGTGCTTGAATGAGAAGCCTTCGCGCCCTTCGGCGATTCCGCCTTTCCGCAGAATGATCGTCTGCTCGCCACGGCCGAGCGCCTCGCAGACCAGCGCCCATTCCTTGAAACCGACGCTTCCCATTTTCAGCCGGGTAAACTAGCCTGCCGCGGATGCCCTTCAACATCGACCTCCACACGCACACGTTCTTCTCGGGCGACGGCGTGTCGAGCCCGGAGGAAAACATCGCCGCCGCGCGGGAGAAGGGCCTGCACGGATTAGCCGTCACCGATCACAACACCTGCGACGCCGTCAGCTACCTGCTCGACAAAGGACTCATGCGAGAAGACGGCCAGCCCGTCGATGGCTTCCTCGTCATTCCCGGTGTCGAAGTTTCCACCGACGAAGGCCACCTCCTCTGCATCGGCACGACGCTACGCTACATGAAAGGCAAGCCGGCGCGCGAAGTCTGCGAGTGCATCCATGAACAAGGCGGCCTCGCCATTCCGCCGCATCCGTTCGACCTCTTCCGTGCCGGTATCCGCGCGGAAACGCTGGCAACATTACCGATCGACGCGCTCGAGGTGTTCAACGCGGCGACGACGCTGCGCCGCTACAACGATCATGCGCTCCACTACGCCCAGGCCCGTGGCCTTCCGATGACCGCCGCAAGTGACGCACATCACTCAGCGGCGCTCGGCACGGCTTATACTATCCTCGCGACCAATGATTTCTCCGTCGCCGGCGTTCTCGCGCAGATCGTGCAACGCAACGACCTCAGCCAGCATTACCTCACGCCCGCGGCCAGCTTCCGGAAGAGCTGGAATAACTGGCTGCGCCTGCGTAAGCGCAAGCGCTTCACGGCTTCGACCGATCTGCAGCAAGCTTCGTAGCGGGCCTGCACGCCGGCTGCCGCGTGGCTTCCGATCGCGCCATCGGTGTGACTGACGAGAAAGCCACGCGCGGCACACCGCCCGTCGACGGCCGGTGGCTTCTGGCCGCTGTCGTGCTTGTCGTCTACTGCCTGCTGTTCGCGGCGCCCGGTCGCCCTGCCCTGCTCTCGTTCTGGCAGGCCTACGGAGTGGATCATCGAGCGCCCGCTTTCCTCGATTTGCGGGTCGTTACGACCGCTCCCGATGCTGTCCGCGCCGGCCTTGATCCTCTCGTGGAGAATCCACGCGATCCGCTAAAGCGGCCGATGAATCACCCACGCGTCTGGACATTACTGCGGCACGCCGGGCTCTCGGAACGTCACACCGTTCCACTCGGCTTCTGCCTCGCAGCCGCTTTGCTTGCCTCGCTGCTCGCGATGGCAGGTCGCCTAACGAGCAGCGAAGCAATGTTCTACGCCATTCTGGTTTGCTCGCCTGCCGGGTTGATGGCGGCCGAGCGAGGGAACGTTGACGTTCTGTTGTTTTCTCTCGTCAGCGCCGCGACGCTCTTCGTCACGGAGCGGCGAACATACCTGATCGGCTACGCGGTGATCTTCGTTTGCGCCGTCCTTAAACTGTTCCCGATTTTCGGCTTCGCGTTCGCACTGCGGGAGCGCGTGCGGACCGGAGTAGCTGTGCTTGCGACTGCCGGATTTAGCTTCGCGGCGTACCTCGTCATAGCACGCCACGACGTCGCGAAGGTGATCTCGAATAGCATCCAAGGCGTGTATCTCAGCTATGGCGGCAAGGTCGTGTTCGAGCGGTTGCGCGACTACGGCATACCACTCGATCCGAACGTCTATTCTGCGGTCGCCGTCCTCATTGTGACAGCGCTTGCGCTGCTCATCGCGTGGCGAGTTCGCCTGCCGATGGCCTACCCCGGGCGCCGATGGAGAAAATGCTGATCGGCTGCGGCATCTACTGCGGCAGTTTCGTCCTGCTGAGCAACTTCAACTATCGGCTCATTTTCCTGCTGCTCGTCGTGCCGCAGTTGCTCGGGTGGCGACGAACCGGTGGGACATCAGGACGCTTCGCAGTCGCTGCACTGGCCACGATCGCGACCGCACTCTGCCTCTCCGCGCAACTGCGAAGCTGGATGTTCCTGCTGAAAGAAGCGGCCAATTGGCTGATCTTCGCCGGCGCGATGTGCCTGCTTTTCCAGGCTGCGATCAGATGGATGCGTAACGCTGGCGACATTCAGCCGGCGAGCAACCCGCCCAGCGCAGCTGGCTCGTTGACCGGTGCCTGACAAGCGAAATTCTCGCAGACATATGCTGTCGCTTTGCCGTCGACCTGGCCCATGCCCGCAATTTCGGGGAGCGCGGTTTCCAGAAACTGCTGCCCTTCGCCACCGTCGGCGAGAATGATGATCTTGTTAGGCGCATAATGGCGATGCAGCTCTGCCAGTAGCGCGCGCGTGCCATCCGAGTCAGGTTCGCCTGCGATCACGATCTGCCGCGGCTTGCTCATGCTCGCCTCCAGCGCGACGAGCATCTGCGGCATGGCGCTCGGGATTTGCGAGAGGATGCCGCTGAACGCCGAGATCGTCTGATCCGCGCGCGCGCGCATCGCATCGTCTCGTCGAAGCTGCGAGAGGCGCAACAGATTCAAGGCAGCGATTGAGCTGGCCGCGGGCTCGGCGCCGTCGTTGTCCTCCTTCAACCGCAAGACGATGCTCGGATCGGTTCCGCTGCCACTGAAGTAACCGCCGTTCTCCGCATCGAAGAACGCACGATCCTGCGTCTCCTGAAGCTCAATCGCGAACTTCAACCACCCGATGTCCAATGAAGCCTCGTACAAGTCGAGCAGGCCCTGGATCAAGAACGCATAATCGTCGGCGAACCCTGGGACGGCGCTCGGCCCTTCACGATAGTTCCGCACCAGCGTCTTCTGCGATGAATCGTAAAGGTGCGACCGCAGAAACCTCGCCGCCTTCTCCGCCGCGACAACATACTTCGGTGCGCCGAGCGCCTGCGCCGCGCGCGCGAAGCCGGAGATCATCAATCCGTTCCACGCGGTGATGATTTTATCGTCGAGGTGTGGTCGCGGACGCTTCGCCCGAAGCTCGAGCATCGTCTGCCGCGTCTGCGCAAGAACGTCACGGATCTCTGCTTCGGATTTGTTAAAGTGCTCTGCCGTCTCTGCAGCTGTGTGCCGCTGGATCAGGATGTTCTTGCGCGTGAATTCGCTGTGCGGATCGCTGCCGGGGGGCGCGTTTCCACCCGGTTCGACACGGTAGTGATAGTTAAAGATTTCCGCAGACGCGCCGAGCGCCGCATCGATCTGCTCCTTGGTCCAGACGTAGAACGCTCCCTCCGCATGCTCAGGTTTGCCGTGCTCGATCACGCTGTCGGCATCTTCGGCGGAGTAGAATCCGCCTTCCGGTGCGGTCATGTCGCGCAAGACATAATTGAGAATGTCGCGCGTCACTTCCGCGAACAACGGCTCGCGCGTGATCTGATACGCATCCGCATACGCGACCGCGAGCTGCGCATTGTCGTAGAGCATCTTCTCGAAATGCGGCACGTGCCAGAACTGATCGACCGAGTAGCGGGCGAACCCGCCACCGAGATGGTCGTGCATACCGCCGGCGGCCATCTTGCGCAGCGTAAAGAGATTCATCTCGAGCGCGTGCTTTCCCATCGAGCTCTGCCGGTCGCGGGCGTAGATGCGGAACAGAAATTGCAGCGTGACCGGCCGCGGGAACTTCGGCTTCGTCCCAAATCCGCCCTCGTGCGGATC
>DATHXZ010000659.1:0-13804 GCA_035459405.1 Chthoniobacterales bacterium | reverse complement strand
AGGCGACGAGCGCGCAGACCACCGGCAATCAGGTGCAGATGGTGATCGCCCGCTCGAACGTGCCCCCGGCGGGCACGCCGCAGGCCACGAAGCTTCGCTATGTGAACTTCACGTCAGGATTCCCGCAGGAGTATTTCAGTTACATCACCCCGATCACCTTCGGGCATAACTCGGCTGCCGGCGCGAACGGTGTCGCGGCGTATGCCTTCTTCCCGCCTTACGTGCCGGAGGGCTTCACCTCGCCGGGCAGGCCGCAGATCGCATTCGACCAGAACAATAACCGTCTGGCGCAACCCGAAATCCGGCAGAGGCCGAACATGGCGGCGCTCGATGGAGCAAATACCACGTTCTTCCCCGGAGCGTCGCAGGATTCACAGCAGGATGCCGATAATTTTCCAAACTTCTTCGGTACGTCCGCCGCGGCGCCCCATGCCGCAGCTATCGCCGCCTTAGTGCTCGAATCCCGTGGCGGACCCGGATCGCTTACGCCGCTGCAAGTGCGCGGCGTCCTCGAAGGCAACGCCTTCCCGCACGATCTGGATCCTTACTTCGCGCAAGCTGTAGGTGCGGTCGGCTCGTCTTTCGTGACCATCACTGCGAACGCGGACCTGGGATCGGCGGCGAATGTGACGAGCACGATCGACCGGAACGTTTTCCAAGTTTCTCTGACCGGCGTCGGCAGTCTCACACAACTGATTTTTAATCCGCAGGGAACTGCCGCGACCGGTGGCAACACCACCGAGCCGTCCCGGACGAATCCCGGCATGACGTCAGGCCCTGGTTTAGTGTTCGACCGGCGTGCGCCAAATATCGGTTTCCCATTTACCCTCGGAAATCTGCGCGGGATCGAAGCCGCGAACGTCACACATACCCTATCGAATCCGGCGCCGGCTCCAGCGGATCCCGCCAACCAATTCTTTACCCTGAGGATTGATGTGGCGGACGGTGCGCTGGTGACGGGTGAGGGTTTCAACTTCGGAATCGACCGCGATGAAGCCGATTCGTTCGGGCCGATCAACCCACCGAATCCAAATCTCGGCGGGGCCGTCGGTGGTAACTCGGCCGACCTGCTCGGAGCGAACGTGCTGATCCCGGAGGGCCGTCTCGCGCCGGGCGGGATGACGATCGGCGGCACGATCTCGGGATCCGGAACGTTCTCGACTGTATTTGTGAACAGCGTAGGGCAAGGCTACTCACCGCTTGACGGGTTCGGGTTCATCAACGCTCAGGCCGCCGCAGCTCCCTCGGCCGAGCCGAGCCCGTCGCCGAGTGTGAGCCCATCGCCGAGTGTGAGCCCATCGCCGAGCCCGAGCGTCTCGCCGAGTCCGAGCGTATCGCCGACGCCGAGTGCATCGCCGAGTCCGAGTGCGTCGTCGACTCCGAGCGCATCGCCGACTCCGAGCGCATCGCCGACTCCAAATCCAAGCCCGTCGCCAGCGCGCGCGCAGAATCTTTCCACACGTGTGCTCGTCCAGACCGGGGACGAGCAGGGCATCGCCGGTTTCATCATCACCGGCAACAGCGCCAAGCGGACTATCGTCCGCGCGATTGGGCCGTCGCTGTCGCAGAATGGCGTGCAAGGGCCCCTTGCTGATCCGGTGCTCCAGCTCTTCGACTCCGGAGGTCGGCCGCTGATGGAGAACGACAATTGGAGAGACACCCAGGAAGACGAGATCAAGCAGACTGGCATCCCGCCAACGCAGGACGCTGAGGCGGCGATCGTCGTGACGCTGGATCCTGGTAACTACACAGCCGTCATCGGCGGTAAAGGCGAGATGAGTGGCTTGGCGCTGGCCGAGGTCTACGATCTCGATTCCGGCGGCGGCGCGCGGCTCGGCAACATCAGCACGCGCGGCTTCGTGCAGACCGGCCCAAACGTGATTATCGGCGGGTTCATTCTCGGCGCAGGCGAAGGGAACTCGCGCATCGTGTTGAGAGGGATCGGGCCGTCGCTCGCCAGGTTCGGCATCTCTAATCCGCTCGTCGATCCAACGCTTCAGCTCCGCGATGGCGACGGCGCTCTCCTCTTCACGAACGACGACTGGCAGGACGATTCCGCACAGGCTGCAGAAATCAGCAGTAGCGGTCTCGCGCCCGAGGACGAGCGCGAGTCGGCTATCGCCGCGAGTCTAAAACCTGGTACTTACACCGCGATCCTCGCCGGCCGAAACGACGGCACCGGAATAGGCATCGTCGAGATGTTTGCACCTCGATGAGGCGTGTAGCCTTCGTCCGACTTACTGCAAACGCAGCATGATCGCGAAAGTAACGGCGCGGTAACACTCAGATGTGAACCGTCTTGAGACGAGTTTCGGGCTCGTGAACGCTTCGCAGCGGGTAATTCGATGGCTGGGGTGATGACAGCATGACGATACCCCGGTCGCGTGCTACGCCGGCGTCCTGCCCAGGCCTACTGCGAAGCGCACCAGACCGGCCACGTTCCGCGCTCCGGTCTTTGCCATCAAGTTGCCCCGGTGCGTTTCCACCGTGGGGACACTGATCGAGAGGCGTGCCGCGATCTCTTTCGTCGTCAGCCCGTCAGCGATCAGGAGCAGAATCTCTCGTTCTCGCCGGGTGATACCCATGGCAGCGGCCGCATCGCGCGTTGCCGGTCTGGTGCTCGGGCGCGCTGCGCCAGCGGAGAAATACCGGTCGCCTTTCGCGACGCGCGCGATCGCGACCATGAAATCGTCCCACGTGTTGGTCTTCTCTACGAAACCGTCCGCACCGCAGGCTGTCGCTTCGGTCAGCCAGTCCTCCTTCGGATAAGCAGTGCAAAGCAGAATCCGCGTCGTGGGCGATACGCGTCTGATGTGCGGAACAGCGGTGATGCCGGTGGAGTCAGGCAGATTGATGTCCAGCACCAGCAGGTCTGGTTTCAGAGCTGTGCACTTGGTGATCGCTTCCGCCGCGGTGCCGACCGTGGCGATCACGTTGTAGTCACTGCTCTCCCTCAATAGCGCTCGGCAGATAAGTTCGCGGAAGAATGCGTGGTCATCGACGATAACAATGCGGACTTGTGCTTTTGCGAGATCATTTCCCGCTCGGCCCGCGTTTATCATGGTTTCCCATGATCTGACAAAGTGGTCGCCGAAGGCAATCGGAAACGTCGCAGACAGGCATTAGAGTTCATAACAGTCTGCGTTAGTAGCGATTGCGGCGCATTTCCATTTGTTGTGGTCAATCTCGCTGATCGCACGCGCTGTGTGATGCATGGTTTGGCGGTAACTTCAAAATTACTCATTTTACATGAGTAGACATCTTCCTTCGTGCCCGTAGTATCTGCTCGCCCGGTCGCACCAGCGTGCCGCTCATCAACATCAACTCCGTTAACTCCTCAATGACGAAACAAAAAGAACCCTCGAGACATCCGCGGCGCCTGCCGCTGCACCTGAAGCTGCTAGCGACCACCCTGTTTACGGCAGCCCTCGCCCTTACCGGCGGCGGCCTACTGCAGGCGCAGGATGACGCCAGCGACAATGACACTCAATCTGTCGACGAAACGCCGGAGCTGTGGCTCGTCGAGCTTCCGAGCGCGCCCGCTTCCGAGGGTACTTCAGCGGCGACGCTCGCAAGCGAAAAGAACGCCTTCCGCACCAACGCGAAGAAAGCGGGACTGCAGTTCACCGAACAGCGTGCATTCGACACCCTGTGGAATGGTATTTCGGTCAAGATCGACCGGTCCCAGGTCGCAGCACTGGCTAGGGTGCCTGGCGTTAAGAGCATCTATCCGAACGTGCAATTTACTCGTGCTGAGACCACAGAGGATAACTCTCCCGATCTCGCATCGGCGATCGCTATGACCGGTGCAAACATCGCGCAGAACACCCTCGGCTTGTCTGGCGCAGGCGTTCGCGTCGGCATCATCGACACCGGTGTTGACGTCGACCATCCTGATCTCGGCGGCGACGGCGACTCGATCAATGGCGATTCATTCCCGAATTCCCGCATCGTTGTTGGTTACGACTTCGTCGGCAATGCGTATAACGCGGCGAGCGCGAGCACCGCAGTCCCTGTTCCCGACGACAATCCGGATGATTGCGGCGGCCATGGAACGCACGTGGCCGGCATCGTTGGTGCGAACGGCACCGTGAAGGGCGTCGCTCCTGGCGTCACGTTTGGTGCTTATCGGGTGTTTGGTTGTGAGGGATCAACGAACGCCGATATCATGATTGCCGCGATGGAACGTGCGCTCCAGGACGGGATGAATGTCGTCAACATGAGCATCGGATCGGCATATCAGTGGCCGCAGTTCCCGACAGCGCAAGCGAGCGACCGGTTGGTGAACAAAGGTGTAGTGGTGGTAGCCTCGATCGGTAACAGCGGTGCCACTGGTCTCTACTCAGCCGGCGCGCCAGGCGTCGGTAAGAAGGTCATCGGCGTGGCTTCGATCGATAATGCGGTCGTTTCTTCAAAGAGGTTTAATCTGACTTCCGACGGTACCGGGATTGCCTACAACCAAGCCACCGCCGCGCCGCCAGCGCCGACTTCGGGCACATTCCCGATGGCGAGGACGGGAACGGCTACGTCGACTGCCGACGCATGCAACGCGTTAGTACCAGGAAGCTTGGCCGGTAAGGTAGCGCTGATTCGGCGTGGCACGTGCGGTTTTCACCAGAAAGCGAATAATGCGCGGAACGCAGGCGCCGTCGGCGTTGTGCTCTACAACAACGCGGTGGGCGCACTGAATCCGTCAGTGGCCGGCTCTCCGGCGATCACAATCCCGGTCGTCGGCGTTTCGAAGGCCGATGGCGAATTGATCAACAGCCGGATCGCTTCCGCTCCTACATCTACATCAATGACGTGGACGGCTGACGTCATGACCGCTGCGAATCCTACAGGCGGGCTTATTTCTGCGTTCAGTTCGTATGGGCTTGCGCCGGATTTGAGCTTCAAGCCGAACATCGCCGCGCCCGGCGGCTCGATCCGGTCGACCTGGCCGCTCGAGCTCGGCTCGTTCAACAGCATTAGTGGCACCTCGATGTCATCACCGCACGTCGCCGGAGCTGCCGCCTTGGTACTCCAGGCTGCACCAAAGACCTCATCACAGGTGATGGGCCGCATCCTGCAAAACAGCGCGGATCCCGCCAAATGGGGGGGCAATCCTGCCTCTGGACTGTTGGACAATGTCCATCGCCAGGGTGCCGGCATGGTTGACATCGATGATGCGATCCTCGCGACGTCGAGTGTCGAACCCGCGAGCCTTGCTCTTGGTGAAAGCGAAAGTGGCCCGAGCACCCGCACGTTGACCCTCACGAACAACGGCACAAACGCTGTTACCTATGAGGTTTCGCACGAACCGGCGCAGGCGACCGGTGCGAGTACGTTCGTGCCGACGTTCTTCAATGCCCCCGCGACTGCGACGCATCCAACGTCGGTAACGGTTCCGGCCGGCGGCAGCAGCTCAATCGACGTCACGATCGCGCCGAACACGAGCTTGGCAGACAAAGGTCTGTACGGAGGGTACATCAAGTTCACTCCGCAGGTCACGCCGCAGCTCGGAGTGGACGCTCTCCGCGTTCCATATAGTGGCTTGAAAGGTGATTACCAGGCGATGCAGGTGCTGGCGCCAACCGTCAACGGCTTCCCGTGGCTGGCAAAGCTGGCGGGTACGTCGTTCTTGAACCAGGCCAACGGCGCCACGTTCACGATGCAGGGCACGGACATCCCGTACGTGGTCGCGCATTTCGATCACCAGTCGCGCCGCGTGCGGATGGTTGTGACCGATGCGGTGAGCGGCAAGTCCTGGCACCGCGCGCTGGAGCTCGAATATCTCGGTCGTAACAGCGGAGCGGCCACGTTCTTCAGTCTGCCATGGGACGGTGTCACCGTCGGCGGCAACAAGACTTACACGGTTCCGAACGGCCAGTACGTGATCACCCTCACGGTGGAGAAAGCGCTTGGTGATGCGGCTAACCCCGCGCACACCGAAAGCTGGACTTCGCCGGTCATCACGATCGCTCGTCCGTAAGGCGGGACGACACAACAGCATCTCAATCTGCAGCGGCCGCCGGAAACATCCGGCGGCCGCTTTGATTTACGGCGCCAATGGGAGCAGTCGGCGGCAGGCAGGCGCCCATTGACGAGCCCCCCCACCGCGGCCATATTCCGCGCTCCCGACCGTCGGCCCGCGCATCATCACCGGGTACACATCCGGCAGCCGTATCGGCTGCTTTCGCCGGTCTGGAGCAGCCTACATGGACAAGATCCGTAACATCGCCATCATTGCGCACGTCGATCACGGCAAGACCACGCTCGTGGATCAGCTGCTGCGGCAATCAGGCACGTTCCGCTCCAACCAGAAGGTGGAAGAGCGGATGATGGATTCGATGGACCTCGAACGCGAGAAGGGGATCACGATCCGCGCGAAGAACGCCGCATTCCAGTGGAACGGCTGCCGCGTCAACATCGTCGACACGCCGGGGCACGCGGACTTCGGCGGAGAGGTCGAGCGCATCATGAAGATGGTGGATGGCGTGCTGCTCGTGGTCGACGCGCACGACGGGCCGCAGGCACAGACGCGATTCGTGCTGCGCAAGGCGCTCGAGAGCCAGGTGAAGCCGATCGTCGTGATCAACAAAATCGATCGCGAGAACGCGCGCCCCCACAAGGTACTCGACATGGTGTTCGACCTTTTCGTCGAGCTGAAGGCGAACGACGAGCAGCTCGACTTCCCGATCATCTACGCGAGCGCGAAGAATGGCTTCGCCATGCGGGAGATTCACGAGAACAGCGACGACATGACGCCGCTCTTCGAGACGATCGTGAAGTACGTTCCGCCGCCAAAAATTTCGCCGGAACCGTACCTGCAGATGCTCGTGTCGAACCTCGACTACAGCGACTACTTGGGGCGGATTGCGCTCGGTCGCATTGTCAGCGGACGTGTCGCGGTCGGCGATTCGATCGTCTGCATCCATCGGGACGGGCGCCGCGAGCGCGCGAATGTCACTGCGCTTTTTACCTTCTCAGGCATGGGCCAGGTGGAAACGAAGCATGCCTCAGCCGGCGAGATCGTCGGGCTGACCGGTTTCGAGGAGGTGTACATCGGCGAGACGCTGACGGATCGCGAAGAGCGGACGGCACTTCAGTTCGTCGATATCGACCCGCCTACCATCCGGATGCGCATCCTCGTCAATGACTCGCCGTTTGCCGGGCGCGAAGGGAAGTTCGTCACCGCGCGGCACGTGCGCGAGCGGCTGATCCGCGAGACGCGCGGCAATGTCTCACTTCAGGTGAACGATACCGAGTCCGCCGGCGCCTTCGAAATCAACGCGCGCGGCGAGATGCAGATCGCGATCCTGGTCGAGCAGATGCGGCGTGAAGGCTACGAAGTCATGGTTTCGCGCCCGGAGGTCATTTTCCAGCGCGCGGAAGACGGCAGCTTGCTCGAGCCGATCGAGAATCTCTACGTTGAGGTGCCTAACGAGAACCTTGGCGATGTGCTGCAGGCAATCGCGGGCCGCAAAGGCGAAGTGAGCGGGATGGATCACCACGCGACGCGTGTGTCAGTAGAAGCGATTATCCCGACGCGCGGCTTAATCGGCTTCGAGAGCGATCTGGTTAATTTGACGCGCGGCGAAGGCATCATGAGCCACCTCTTCCGCGAATACGCGCCGTACAAGGGCGAGATGGAAGGCCGCAACCGCGGTGTGATGGTCTCGATGGAGCCGGGCATCAGCACGGCTTACGCGCTGAACAACATCCAGGCGCGCGGGCGTCTGTTTATTGGTCCGCAGGAGGAGATCTACGGCGGGATGGTCGTGGGGGAGAACGCACGTCCGGAAGACCTGCCGGTGAACCCCTGCAAGGCCAAGCATCTAACGAACATGCGGAGCCAGGGCGACGGCAAGGGGATCCAGCTCGAGGCCCCGATCAAGATGAGCCTGGAGCGCGCGATCGAGTACATCGGTCCGGACGAATACGTCGAGGTGACTCCGAAGTCCCTACGGCTGCGCAAGCGAATCTTGGATGCGACAGCGCGCAAACGCGCGACCCCGACAACGAACGGCTCGTAGGTAGCGACGGCGCGCGCTGTCTCAAGCGCGAACAGTCTGTGCGTCGTCGCGCCCCTGCGTGCTCGCTGATCAATTCGCACGCTGCCGGTTGATGGCGCGGTGCTCTTTCGCTGAGACAGCGGACGCCCCAACGCTAGTGCTACTACGTGGCGCGGGTTGCGGACGTTAACTGACCGCAGCGTTGACAATCCGCAGCCGCTGCGATTCAATGACCCCGGTCAGTCCGCCACCTCGGCGACGTTCTTGCTCGAGGCGCTTCGGTTCCGATATTTCCCTCGCGGACCCGGTCTGCGCGACTGGCACTTGACGATTTCCCACACGACATGGCGGGACACAGTAAGTGGTCCAAGGTCAAGCGCCTGAAAGGTGCGCTCGACGTGAAACGCGGCGCGCTTTTCAGCAAGCTCGCGAAGGAGATCAGCATCGCGGTGAAGCTGGGCGGCGGCGACCCCGCGGGCAATGTGCGCCTGCGCAGCGCGATCCTCGCGGCACGGGCGCAGAGCATGCCGAATGACAACATCGAGCGGGCGATAAAACGTGGCGCTGGCGAAGGCGCGGAAGCCACGCACTACGACGAGATCGTCTACGAGGGCTACGGCCCGGGCGGCGTGGCGGTGATCGTGGAGGCGGCGACGGATAACAAGAACCGCACCGCCGCGGAGATGCGGCTCATTTTCAGCAAAAACCACGGCAACCTCGCGACCAGCGGCAGCGTTTCATACATGTTCCACAAAAAGGGACGGATCACCGTGCCGCGAGACGCGATTGATGAGGAACGCCTGTTCGAGCTCGCGCTCGACGCCGGCGCGGAGGAGTTGACAACGGAGGGAGACGAGTATGTTGTCCTCACCGCTCACGATCAGCTCTACGCAGTAGCTGAGGCGCTCAGACACTCCGGTGTCACCACCAGTGGGCAGAAGTTTACTTTCATTCCCGACACGACAATTCCTGTCGTCGACGAGGCAACGGCCATGCAGGTGCTGCGGCTGTGCGAGAGCCTCGAGGACGACGACGACGTTCAGAACGTCTATTCGAATCTAGATATCCCCGACGAAGTGCTGGCCAAATTGCCGGCTTGAGAAGCTGAGCTGCGGATCCGCTCACGTGGTGTGTGGCCGTTGCCTGACCCTGTTTTATTATGAGCGAAGAATCCGACAACCAGTCGCCGGTCGACGAAAAACCGGCAGCAGCCCGGCCCCGCCGCCAATCTCGCGGCGGAACGAATCGTCGCCGGCGCGGCACCAGCTCGCGTGCGCGCAAGACAGCCTCGGCTGACGCAGGTGCTCCCGAAATGAGCAACTCGCATCCGCCCGTCGAGGCACTCGACGATGCTCCGGCGTATGGGGATGGCG
Source organism: Chthoniobacterales bacterium (assembly GCA_035459405.1). Lineage (GTDB taxonomy): Bacteria > Verrucomicrobiota > Verrucomicrobiia > Chthoniobacterales > UBA10450 > JACCTI01. The sequence continues at coordinate 4,437 of DATHXZ010000659.1, read as the reverse complement.
CCGCTGCGACCCCGGCACCAGCACCGCAAGAGCAAACGCCGCCAGACTCGCGGCGTGACGGCACGCCTGCAGCCGAATCGACGCAGGTCAGCCCCCAGAAGATTGTGTCCGACACACTGCCAGGCGAGATGCAGCTCGGAACAGAGCAGGACAACGTCATGGCGATCCAGTCGCCGGTTAATGCGCCTGAGAACGAGCCGGGCTTCCGGCATCGTGACCGGGATCGCGCCCGCGGATCGAGGGATCGCGATCGGAACCGTGATCGCGGTGATCGGGGCGACCGCGGTGATCGCGGGCAGGACGGCACGCCAAATGGCGAACGCGTGCCGGAAGAGCTCGAGTTCGGTGAAGGGATCATCGAAATTTCCGGCAAAGGTTTCGGCTTCCTCCGTGACGCGAAGCGCCATTTCGTGCAGACGCCGCAGGACATTTTCGTCACGCCCGAGATCGTCCGCCGCTTCGCGCTCCGCGACGGCATGTGGATTCAGGGCGAGAAGCGTCGCGGCAATCGTGGACCGCAGTTGATGCGGCTAAATAAAATCAACGATGACGAGCCGACAAAGTACCAGGGGCTGACGCCGTTCGAAGAGCTGACGACGATCAATCCGAACAAGCGGATCAAGCTTGAGACGGTGCCGGATCGTTACACCACGCGCATCATGGACCTGATGACGCCGCTCGGCATGGGGCAGCGCGGCCTCATCGTGGCGCCGCCGCGCACCGGCAAGACAACGCTGCTGCATCACATCGCCGACGCGGTGACGAAGAATCACCCGGAGATGAAGCTCATCATTCTGCTCGTCGACGAACGTCCGGAAGAAGTGACCGACTTCCGCCGCTCGTGCCCCGGTGCCGAGATCATGGCGAGCTCAAGCGATACAGATATCAAGAGCCACACGCGCATCGCGCAGCTCGCGATCGAGCGCTCGAAGCGCATGGTGGAAGCCGGCAAACACGTCTTCATCCTGCTCGACTCGATCACTCGCACCGCGCGCGCGTTTAACAACGCCATGGGCGGCGGCGGTCGCACGATGAGCGGCGGTATCGACGCGCGTGCGATGGAAATCCCGCGCAAGATTTTCGCCGCCGCACGGAACACCGAAGAAGCCGGGTCGCTCACGATTGTCGCCACCGCTCTTATCGAGACTGGCAGCCGCATGGACGAGCTGATCTTCCAGGAGTTCAAAGGCACCGGTAACATGGAGCTCGTGCTCGATCGCAAGATCAGCGACCAGCGCATCTATCCAGCAGTCGACATTTTCCTCTCCGGCACCCGCCGCGAGGAACTGCTGCTGCAGTCCTGGGAGCTCGAGAAGATCAACCTGATCCGCCGCGGGCTCGCCGGTCACAAGCCGAACGAAGCGATCGAGCGTCTGCTCACCTTCGTGAAGAAATTCCCGACGAACGAGCAAATGCTGAAGGGCATCCCGGGCTAGCCCTGTAGCGGCGGTCTATGACCGCCGTGCCTCAGCGTGCCACGCCAAGGCCCCGGCGGTCATAGACCGCCGCTACAGAAGCACGACGAATGGGAAGTTCTCCCACCAGAAGGCGCTGGCATCGGCGCAGACAAACCGGTCGAGCCGCTCTTCCGCTGGATCGCGTTGTTGATGGACAACCTGATCCGTGTGCCGGGAACGAACTTCCGCGTCGGCCTTGATCCGATCCTCGGCCTGATCCCCGGGGTCGGCGACACCAGCTCAGCGGTTGTTTCTGCGCTCGCGCTCGTGCAGGCAGCACGACAAGGCATGCCGAAGATCGTGCTCGCGCGCATGGCGATGAACATCCTGCTCAACGAATTGATCGGTGTCGTTCCAGTCATAGGCGATGCGTTCTCGTTCTGGTTCAAATCGAACGCACGCAACTACGAGCTGGTAAAACAACACGCGAGCGGCGCGCGGACGGCGAAGCGCAGTGACTGGATTTTTGTCATCACAGTCCTGATCGCACTCGCCTTGCTGGTCCTCGCGGGACTGGCCGTGAGCTTCTGGCTATTGCAGCACCTGTTTAAGGCTCTCGGTCTGCTTTAACCCTGCCGCATGTAGCGCTCGTACGTCGCGTGGATGATCTCCCGCGCGGCGCGATATCGCTCACCGAACGCATCCAGATCTTTCGCGCCCACCCGCCTCGCGAGCTTGCGTTGCTCGCCCTCGTCATTCGGCAGGGACGAAACGCTCTTGCTCTCCCACCTGCGCAACACTGATTCGCACAGCCGCAGAAAGTCGTAGCTGCTCTGGACCGCTTCGGCGTCGTTAGGCGCGACGATGCCGCGCTGCTTCAGCTCCGAGAGAGCGGCAGTGAACTGCGCATGCGAAGTGCCGCTGCGCATCTGCAACGCCTGAACCAGGAACTCGGCTTCCACAATTCCGCCCAACCCCGTTTTATAGTCGAGAATCTCGGATCCGGTTCCGCGGTCACGGCGGATTCGTTCTCGCATCGCGTCGATCAGGACAAAGAGATCCTCGCGCTGGCCGGCGGTGCGCCACGCACGTTGTGCGACTTCCATGAACGCGGCGCCTTCAGTTCCGCATACCACGTGCGCACGCGTGAGCGACTGAATTTCCCACAGCTGTGCGCGTGTCCAATAGTACGCCTCGAACGCGTCCACGCCGCACGTCAGCGTGCCCTTCTCACCGTCCGGCCGCAGCCGCGCATCGAGCAGGAAGATGTTGCCTTCAGCGGTCGTTCGTCCCATTTCGACGAGCAGCTCCTGCGCAGCGCGCGTATTCTCGCCCACAAAGACGACGTCAAGGTCTGCACCGTACGTCAGCTCGCATCCGCCAAACTTTCCCATCGCGACAACGGTCAAGCCACCGTCGCTCGCGAGGAGGCCGTGCACGAAGATGAGGCACGCTTCTGCGAGAGCGGAATGTTCCGCGAGCAGCGCTGCGTGATCGGCGAGCTGGAGCACGTCGCGGATCAGAATGCGAAGGAACTGCGCCTGCCGGTACGTCCGCACCGCGTCGAGCTTGCCGGCTGTCGCGCCGGTCTTGCGCAGCGCAACCAGATGCCGTGCAACGGACACATCACGGTCGAGGCTGCCGCGTGTGACGTCCTCCAGCAGCTGGGGCCGGCGAATGAGGATGTCGCTCGCGTGCCGGCTGGCATCGAACGTCTTCACCAGCAGCTCGAGGAGCCGCGGGTTGGCGACCAGCAACTCGAAAAGCATGCTGCGCATTCCGTAGGCTTCGACGAAGCGCGTGAAGTGGATCAACGTCGCATCCGGATCGGCTGCTTCGGAAAGATGCTCCAGCAGATGGGGCTCCAACTTGCGGAACACCTGACGCGTCCGCGGCGCGACATGAAAGCTTCCGCGTCCCTGCGCTAACTCGCCTACAATCTTCGTCGCGGCGGCCGAGTCCCGGAAAATGTCGAATCGCGTGGCGGCAGATCTTTTGTCCTGCGGCTGCGCTGCGATCACGCGATCGAAGACCGAGCGCACCTGGCGCATTTGCTCATGCAACGTATCTGAAAACTCCGCCGCCGATTTGAAGCCGAGGCTGAGCGCAAGCCGGCGCAGCGCTTCACGTTCCTCGGGAACGGTGTGCGTTTGTTGCTCGGCCTCGATTTGAAGCCTGTGCTCGACACGCCGGAGGAAGCGATAGGCGCGGTTCAGCGCGAGTGCATCAGCCTGCGGCAACAGATCCAGCTCGGCGAGGTCCGGCAGCGTCTTCAACGTGCTCGTCTCCTGGAGAAAGGCATGCCGCGCGCCGTGCAACAGTTGGAGCGCTTGCACGATGAATTCGACCTCGCGAATGCCGCCTGTCCCGAGTTTCACGTTCCGATCGAGGTTCTCGTGCCCGACTATGTCGCGCTCGATCCGGCGTTTGATGGCCGCGATCTCGTCGAGCAACTCCGGCGTTGGACTTCGCGGATAAATGAATGGCTGATGCTCGCGAAGGAAATCGTAGGCGAGCTCTTCACTCCCGGCGATGGCGCGCGCTTTCGTTAGCGCGAGACGCTCCCATGTTTCGCCGAAGCCGGCGTAATAGTGCTCCATGCTCTCGAGCGACCGCGCCATCGGGCCGGCTGCGCCTTCCGGTCGTAGACGAAGATCCATGCGGAACAGCGAACCGCTGCTGTCCGTCACCGCGAAGGTCTCAAACACTTTCGTCGCGAGCCGGTTGAACCACTGGTGATAGGTGTGGTTCGCCGAGAGCTGGCCTTCCTCGGAGTAAAGGAAGATCACGTCGATGTCCGAGCTGTGGTTCAGCTCGCGACCGCCGAGTTTGCCCATCGCGAGTACCGCGAACTGGGCATCCGGTGAACCGAGCCGCTGCCGGAGTTCCTCATCCCAGTGCTCCAGGACTTCGGTGACGCAGATCTCCGCGACCTGCGACAACTCGGCCGTCGTCTCTTCGAGGGCTGCGACCTCGGCGACTTCGCGGAGCGCAATGCGCAGCATCTCGCGACCTTTCCACAGGCGAAGGCGGCGGAAAT
>DATHXZ010000658.1:0-3074 GCA_035459405.1 Chthoniobacterales bacterium | reverse complement strand
CGCCTCCGGCTCGGCTCGGGTAACCCGCGGCGCCATGCTTTCGTCGCTCGCTGCCTCGACCGCCGCGGCCTCTCGACCGCTACTCACAGGCGAGCGTGAAGAACACACTGCGATCAGCATCGCCGCTGCGAGCGTCGCGATCAGCAGGGTGGTTCGAGGACGCGACGGTAGCTTCATGAGTCGACCGAACCTTAGCACTTCGGTGTGCGCGTCGAAGTAATTCCCTCGCTCGAACTGTCGTCCCGCTGAACCGCGCGAGAGCCTGTCTTTTCGCCATGGCTGTCGCTCTAATCGCATCGGACTGCGAATCCCGCCGAACAGCAGCTCGCGAAGTGCAGATGCTGCCGCGCCAAAAGCGAGCCATAGTAGCCGGTGAACTTCGCTGTCGCACAAAGCCAGAAGTACGAGGGTGATAACTGGTGGAAGTGGTCGCTTTGGATCCAAGGTTCCGAGGACGACCTCGACGAGATCAAATCCGTCACCTACACGCTCCATTCCACCTTCCCTGAACCGATCCGCACGGTCACGGATCGCGCGAGCAAGTTTCAGCTCCGCTGCTCAGGCTGGGGCATTTTCCTGATTCCCGTAGAGGTGCGACTGAAGAACGGCCAATCGATCAAGCTGAGGCATCAGCTCCAGTTTTCGGTCCCCCGCAACCTGCGCGAGGAGGAGGAGTAGTAACGGCGTAGCGAGATCGGCCGCGGCGACCTGCTCCAGGCCCGCGCGCAGCGAGAGTTAATCCGACCGCCAGGCGCTGACGCCTCTTGGCGGCGTCATCAACGCTCAGCCGGGATGCTCTTTTCGTCCCGCACTCGCGATATTTTGAGGATGACGGTGGCGGGAGGCGCGAAGCTCACGAGCCAGAGCAACGGACCTTCGTCTTCGGCTTGGAGCGATACGTCTTCACGTCCGCGTGACATGTTCGTCCAGCCCTTGGTCGCCCGTCAGCCGTCTGGCCATAACCGTCGCCACGCTGCCGTCCGGCCGCAGCTTCATCAGGTCGAAGCCACTCCCCATTGCTTCGCCTGCGCAGCCTCGATCGGGTAGTGGATCTCCACCTGAGACGACATAACGCCGGAGAAAGTTCATCGTGGCCGCGTCAGTCTCGTACCGCGGGACCGCCCTTCGGCACTGCCGAAGCCGTGCACGTCAGTGCCCGATCATCAGCAGTGCGAGCTTCTTCATGAGCTATGCCGCTGGATTCCGTTCGCGAGCGTCGCGCGCACTGCGAATCGCCAGCCAGCCGCAGGCGATAAAGAGGACTCCGGACGCGAGAAACGCGTGATCGAAGGCCGACAGCCCCAGCCTCTCGGCCACGTGGTGAATGCCGAGCAGGTAGTGGTCGATCACTCCCTCGACGAAATTGAACAATCCCCAGCCGAGGAACATCGCGCCAGCCAGCACCTTGCCCGACCAGCCGCTCTCGCGACGCTTGCCCGCCTTCCAGAACAGCACCACGCCGATCAAGGTCATCACCCAGGTGAGCGAATGGAACACGCCGTCCCAGAACATATTGATCTCCATGTTCGGGATGCTCGTCTTCGGCACTGTGGCCGAGAGCATGTTGTGCGTTTGCAGGAGCTGATGCAGCAGGATCCCGTCGAGAAACCCGCCGAGCCCCACGCCGAGAAACGTTCCGGCGACAACGAGAGGGCGGTGGTCAGGTGTGGAGGTCGTTCCGTTCATAAGGATGAGCTGATGTCGGCCGGGAGAGAAGCCACTGGATCGTGGCGATCGTGACGAGCAGGACGGGAAAAGGCGAGACCACGGCAAGCAGCGTTGACCAGAAGTTCTCGCCAAAGATCCCATCGCGCACCTGCCGCCCGGTCTGGCTGTCGCAAACGGTGCAAGCCAACACCGCCGCCGGCCAAAGCCATCCGTTGGCGGCAGCAACAATCGCTCGGCACATCACGCGCCACAGCTACGCCGCGACGTGATCGCGTCGCAAGGCGTGATCCTCTGCTGCGGTACGTTACGGCGAGTCACACGCGATGTTGACGAGCACGCCGCCGACCAGTTCACCGGTCTCCTTCGACGTTTGGCCAACATGAGCCTGTGAAGGATCATCACGTCGCACCTCCGAGGCCGAAGGTGCGGACGTTCACGAAGACGCGACCGGGCGGCGCGGCGCGAGCTCGCGGCGGACGTGATTCACGAGAGCGTCGATCCGCTCCGCGGGCACATCGATCTCCTGGAGCAACGCCTCGGCGAGCGCGGCCGCGGATTCCGCTTCGTCGTAGCGGATGATCGCTGCGCCCGCCTGGATGAACGTGTCGGACTGATTGATGTAATTCGCGCGCGTGAGCACACGGATCAACGGCGCCACCTCGCGCGCCGCCTGGATGATGCGCAGCCCGATCTCGGCCTGGGGGACAGTCACGATGAGGTAAGCCGCCGATTCGATGCCGCCGGCGCGCAGGATTTCGCGCTGCGTCGCGTCGCCGTAGAGCGCCGGCTGGCCGCGCTGCTGCAGCTCGAGCACGACGTCGACGTTGCGTTCGACGATCATCGGGTTGATCCCGAACTCGGAGAGCAGGCGCGTGACAGTCTGCCCGACCGGTCCGTAGCCGACGACGATCGCGCCCGGGTCATCCCGTCCTTCGGCGGCGGCTAGTTCGTTCGCGCGCGCGCCGCGCCTCTCGGAGCGGCGGACGAGCCAGCGCGATTTCATCAGCGTGGGCTCGAGCGCCAGCATCGAGCGGAAGACCAGGGGATTGAGGCTGATCGAGACAATCGCCGCGCCGACCACAATGTCGTGGCCATTGCCGGGCATCAGGCCTAACGAGCGCGCCATGTCGGCGACGATGAACGAGAACTCTCCGATTTGCGCCAACCCGGCCGCCACCGTGACGGCGGTCTTGAGCGAGTGTCCGCTGACGACGACGATCGTGAACGCGACGAGTGGCTTCACGACGAGGATGACGGCCAGCACACCGATGAGCAGCGCAGGCGCGCCGAGCACCGCGCGCCAGTCGAAGAGCATCCCGACGGAAACGAAGAAGAGCACCGCGAAGGCGTTGCGCATCGGCAGGACATCCGCGCCCGCCTGGTCGCTCACCTTCGATTGCCCGACC
>DATHXZ010000657.1:0-5572 GCA_035459405.1 Chthoniobacterales bacterium | reverse complement strand
AGAAGCTGATCTCGCCCGGCGTTGCTTCAGGCAGCGAAGCGGCACCGGTGATGGCGTGCGCCGGATCGCCTAACAACTCGCCTCCCGTGCGGGCGGCGAGTTCCTGAAGGGTGAAGGTCACGGGGTAGCGCTGTAGCGGCGGTCTACGACCGCCGCTACAGGCTTGCGCGCACCGCGTCGAGTTGGCCGGCGGAGCCAAGCTTCTCGTTTTTGTGCGCGATGAAGTTTGCGTATTCCTGCATGAACACCTTGCCGGGAGGGCGGAAGTCGAATTCCGCCGGTTTGTCACGGAAGAACTCGCGGTGCACGCGTGTCCAGACGAGGCGTCCGTCGGTGTCGATGTTCACCTTCGTCACGCCCAGCTTTGCTGCGGGGAGGTATTCATTCTCTGCTACGCCGCGTGCGCTTGGGTCGAGTTTGCCGCCGGCGCCGTTGATACGCTGCACTTCTTCAACCGGCACACTCGAGCTGCCGTGCATCACGATCGGCATCCCCGGAACTTTCTGCGAGATCTGCTCGATGACGTCAAAACGCAGCGACTGCTGGCCTTTGAATTTGTAAGCGCCGTGGCTGGTGCCGATCGCAGCCGCGAGCGAGTCGCAACCCGAGCGTTTCACGAACTCAACGGCTTCGTCAGGATTCGTCAGGCAGGCGTGACCTTCGTCGACTGCGATGTCTTCCTCCACGCCGCCGAGCATGCCAAGCTCCGCTTCGACGCTGATGCCTTTGGCGTGCGCACGATCGACCACTCGCTTCGTGATCGCGATGTTCTCTTCGAAGTCTTCATGGCTGGCGTCAATCATGACCGAGCTGTAGAAGCCGGAGTCGATGCAGTCGTAGCAGGTCGCCTCGTCACCGTGGTCGAGGTGCACCGCAAAAATCGCCTCCGGGAAGATCTCCTCGGCCGTGCGGATGATTGCTTCCAGCATCCGTTTGTCGGTGTAGCTACGCGCGCCTTTCGATAGCTGGATGATGAACGGCGCCTTGCTTTGAATGTTGCCGCGGAACAACCCCATCGTTTGCTCGAGGTTGTTGATGTTGTAAGCGCCGACGGCGAATTTCTTGTAAGCGACTTTGTAGAGCTGGTTCGTCGTGACGATCATAAGGATTGGAGTTCTGCTCGGCAGGGCCGGAACGGCAAGCTTATGAAGCTCGTGCCGGTTTCCAATCAGAAATCGTCGCGCGCCGCAGGCTGGCACTGTCGGTTTTCGCACTGCGTCCGCGCCGTTCGCAGCCAGCACTTCGCTATCTGCCGCCGCGAAACAAACGGAGCGCCATGGTCAGTCTCACGTCCTGCGAGACTGTGACCGCGGGCAGTCACAAAGGGCTATTCGAATACATCGGGGCTGCGCCGCAGCGAGTTCATCACGCTCCGGGCGTGCGGGCCCAGTGCGGAACCACGCAACCCACTTGCGTTTGCACGCATAATCGATCAGAATCGCGCCCCATAAAATTTATGCACATTCGAGTCACTCGTGCGCTGCTTTGTGTGCTTGGCTCGCTCATCGTCAGCAGCCACGCCTGGGTCCAGAACAACGGCTACAACTGGCCCGCCGGCACGAACATCACCATGCGGCTGCAGCTCAGCCGGACCGCGGTCAATTTCATCGATGGCAGCTCTTCGTGGAATGCAGTCGCTGCCAGCGCTCTCACCATTTGGAACCAGCATCTGGACTCGGTGCAGTTCGTGCAGGCTGCCGGGAGCAGCTCCGGCGCAAACGACCGGCAGAACTCCGTCTTCTTCTCGAGCAGCGTTTACGGCGAAAGCTTCGGCGGCGCCATCGCGGTGACAATCGGCTGGAACGACGCCGCCCACCCGCAGACCATCGTCGAAACCGACGTGATCTTTAACAGCGCGAGCCAGTGGAATTCATACCGCGGCCCACTGCGCGCCGATTCGCGCGGGCGCTATATCCACGATCTGCGGCGGGTGGCGCTCCACGAGTTTGGACACGTGCTTGGGCTGGGCCATCCCGATGAGCGAGGCCAGTCGGCCTATGCGCTTATGAACTCCATCACCTCGGACTTGGACGCGCTCACCGATGACGATATCGCGGGCGCTCGCCATATCTACGGCTTTCGCTTCCTCAGCTCGACGACTCCACCCCAGGTCACCGTGGGCGAAGTGTTCAATTATCAGATCGTGGCCAACAACAGCCCGAGCAGCCACAGCGCCAATGGCCTGCCGCCGGGACTGCAGCTCGACGCCGCGACCGGCGTGATCAGCGGTGTGCCGACAGCAGCCGGCACCTACACGGTGGCCATCATTGCTCACGGCGCAGTGCGGGACGTCACCGCCACGATCCGCATCAGCGTCGTCCCTCCCGTGATCACGAGCCTTCTGTACCAGTGGGTGGAGATTGGAACCGCCTTTCGTTATCAGATTACAGCTTCGAATCAGCCGACCTCGTTCTCCGCGGAAGGTCTGCCACCAGGCCTGACGCTTGATCCCTCGACTGGGGTGATCAGTGGTCTGCCGACGGCAGCGGGCACGTTCTCTGTGATGCTGACAGCACGTGGAGGGTCTGCAGAAGCTACCGCGCGCTTGCAGATCATGGTTGCGTCGCCAACGATCACCAGCAGCATTTATCCGCCTGCTGCCCAGATCGGAAGCAGCTTCGCATATCAGATCACCGCCAGTCGGGCCGCGTCGCGTTTCAGCACGTCGGAGTTGCCGGCGGGGCTACAGCTCGATAGCGCGACCGGGCTGATCAGCGGCATTCCCACGCTCAGTGGAACCTACTCCATCACAGTTACTGCACATGGACCCTTTGGCGACGCGAGCGCGACGTTGCAGATCACGATCCTGGCGCTTCGCCACAGCGATGAACTTGTCACCACCTTCGATGGTGTGAACGGTCTCATCGTGGCGGATCCTCGCCGGCCCCGCGTTTACGCAGTCGCGAACAACAGCCTGGCCGTCATCGACACTGAGTCGTTGGCAGTCATCAAGACAATCCCTCTCAGCACTTTCGTTGCCGACATGAGCATCTCGGCTGATGGCACGAAACTGTGGATCGCATCGTACAACACCATCGGCAGCTTCGACCTGAATACGTTGGAGCCTCTTCCGCCACTACGGACAACGGAATTTGTCCGTCGAATCAGAGAAGGACTCGATCAACGTCTCTACGTCACAACTGAAAATGCCGGTGGCGTCGCTCAGGTCGACGCGGTGACCGGCGCAGTCCAAGGACGATTCTCACCTGGGTTGGGACATTTTTCGCCTTCGTTTTTGATCGAGATCAGCCCTGACCGCCGCACTCTGTATGTCGCCAGGTCGGGCTATCCCGATTCGATCATTGCACGGTATGATATCTCCAGCCCAACAGCATCGCTGATCCAAACCGCCACCCAAACCGGCAGCACCCACAGCCTTGCCCTAAGTCCTGACGGGCAGCAACTCTGCGTCGTGCCAAGTGGATCCCCCTCGGCGCCCATACCCGTCCGCGCGGCCAATGATCTCACCCTCGTGCATGGCGCGTTCGATGCGCAGAATGCGCCTGGCTTCGTCGCCTTCAGCAGCGATGGCGCATGGGCGTTCGGAACGTCAAGCTACAGTTCGTCCGTCGCCGTGTTTGATACTCAAAGTCGGCAGTTGGTCCGGAGAATCAGCCAGGCAGGGCAGGGTCAGCTGAATCGCATCGCTGTCGACGTTGCAAACCGTTATCTGTTTGTCACCACTTCCGATTTTAAGCTGCAGGTCTACCGGATCAATCCGTCGCCCGCCGGCTCTGCTCCGCCGCGGAGCCTAGTCAACGTTTCCACTCGATTGCGCAGCCAGTCAGGTGAGAACGCCCTTATCGGTGGGTTCATTCTCACCGGAAGCACCGCGAAAACGATCGCCGTGCGGGCGATCGGGCCTTCCCTTCCGCTCGCTGAAAAATTGGCGGACCCCGTCCTTGAGTTGCGTGACGCAGCCGGAGAACTCATCGCCGCGAACGATAATTGGAATTCGCATCGCTCCGCGGTGCTTGCTTCCCGCCTCGGCCCGATTGACGAGCGCGAAGCGGTGGTCATCGCCGCAGTGCCGCCCGGCAGCTACACCGCGACCGTCTCGGGAGTGAAGGGGGCGAGCGGCGTCGCGCTGGTTGAAGTGTATGATCTGGACGGCAATCCGGCTTCAAGGCTCGCCAACATCTCCACCCGCGGGCGGGTCGAGACCGGCGATAACGTGATGATCGGCGGGTTTATCATTGGCGGTGATCAGCCGACGCGAGTCATCGTCCGTGCGATTGGCCCTTCGTTGAGCAGCCACGATGTCCCGGGCGCGCTCTCGGACACGACCCTGGATCTTCACGATGGCAATGGCGCTTTGCTGGCTTCCAACGATGACTGGCGCGCGGACGAATCGGAAATCGCGGCTACCACCATTCCGCCCGCCGATGATCGCGAATCTGCGATCGTTCGCACGCTCGCTCCCGGCAACTACACCGCGATCGTGCGCGGCAAAACTAGTACGACAGGCGTCGCGCTGGTTGAAGTTTACAATCTCGAAACGAACTGAACGCGGTTCGCAGAGAAGCGCTGCCGGCGCCGCAGCGACGCACTTCGTTGCTCGCCAGAAACGTATTGCCTGTTCGCCACGATCCAGAATCCCGACCGGCGGCGCGCTCTGCTTCGTCTTCCGTCACATTTATCTCGGCGCCCATTGTATGATCTAGCGGGCCACCCGGCGCTGCCGCATAAGAGCGAAGAGCCCGAAGAACGCGGCTGATACGAGCATGCGCGAGCGCAGCCGCGGCAGGTCGAATCGCCGCCGCACTGCGGCTGGATCAGTCGCCGTTCGCCGTGACTGGCAGCAACACGCTCACTGATGTGCCGTTCGGATTCGAATCGATGTCGACGCGCCCGTTGTGATCGAAGACGGTGCGCTTGACGATCGGCAGCCCGAGACCCATGCCGCGCGGTTTTGTCGTGCAGAACGGTGAGAAGACTTTCTCTTTCAGGTCGGGTGCGATTCCCTTCCCGTTGTCCTGCACGGTGACGACGACGCCGCTCGGCGCCTGGCCTTCTTTGAGCGTCTTCGCCGCAAGGACGATGCGCGGCTTGCTTTGACCTGAAGTCGCTTCGGTGGCGTTTGCCACAAGATGCGCGAACGCCTCCGTAAGTGCAGCCTCGTCGCCGAGCACGTTCGGCAGGTCGCTCGGGAGATGGATCTCGATCGGCGTGCCGTTCGTGCCGAACCGCGCGCGCGCGACTTCGATCGCTTTCTTCACCGGCGCGCGGACATCGATCGGCTTCATCACCAGCTCCGGCGGATGCGCGAAGTTGTTGATCTGCGTGATGATCTTGTCCAAGCGGTCGATTTCCTGGACGACGATCTCGTTGAAGTCCTTCCGGAAGTCGGGGTCGTCGAATCGCTCAGGCAGAAGCTGCGCGAAGGTTTTGATCGCGACGAGCGGATTGCGCACCTCGTGCGACATGCTGGCGGCGAGGTCGGTCCAGAACGCCGCGCGATCGAGCAAGTCCTGCTTCTGACGCAGGTTCTCCTCCGCCGTCATGTCCTGGACGACTGCGACGGCGCCGAGCGGAGTGCGGCTGTCGACGAGGCGCCGAGTCTCAACAGACA
>DATHXZ010000656.1:0-12530 GCA_035459405.1 Chthoniobacterales bacterium | reverse complement strand
GATCGGAGCCATGTGGCGGCTGCTGGAACGGCCGTCCCGGTTACGCTTGGCAGCTGCGACGCTGATCTCGATCCTGGCGGTGCATTGTCTCTACCAAAATGCGATCATCGTGCTTGCGTTATGTCTTGGCGGCGGTGCCGTCGCCGCAAAGAACGCGCGCTGGAGCCTGGCTGGTGCGGTTGGGGTTGTCGGCGTCGTCTCCGCTGTTTCGCTGCTTCCCTACATCGCGGTGGTAAGGCGCGCGAGTGAGTGGAACGAAGCGACACAGATTGCGATCGACTTTGATCGAATCACGGAAGTTCTGCATCGCGCGCTTGCCGCGTCGGGCAGTTGGATTCCGTGGATCTGGGGTGGATTGCTCTTCGTTGCGGTGGCGCTTGCCGTCTCGCACCTCGTGCATCGACCTGCTGAGGACAGTGCGCGACGATTCGAGCTTTCCCTCTTCCTGCTATCGAGCACGGCGATCACGACGATCGGATACTATCTCTTTCTCAGGATCACAAAGTTCCCGACCGAAGAGTGGTACTACCTTCTGCCGATGGCGATTGTCGCGGTAGCCGGTGACGCGCTGATCGCGGCTGGGGCGGACACCGTTAGCGCCCGCTTTCTCCGTCCACTCACGGCGCTGATAGCAGCTGCGTTCGTGTTCCCCGTCGCCGTACCTGCATTGCAGATCCGGGCAACCAATGCCGACATCCTTGCGACGCGGCTAAACGAAGCAGTGTCGGCAAAGGACGTCATCGTGGTCCATCCGTGGTTCTGCGCTGTTAGCATCGGCCGCTACTACACCGGCGCCGCAAAGCTGATGACCTTGCCGCCACTGGCCGATCACAAACTTCAGCGCCTGGACCTTTTCAAACAGCAAATGGCACAGGAGACGCCGCTGCGGCCTGTTCTTGTCGAAATGGAGGCAGCGCTGCGCACTGGCGGAACGGTTTGGCTCGTCGGGGAGTATCCGTTCGCGAATCCTCCGCAGCCTGCGCCTTCCTTGCCGCCGGCTGGCGAAGGCCCGGAGGGCTGGCGCGGGGCACCCTATATGGCCGTGTACGGAATGGAGGCCGCCTACTTCATCCAGATGAATGCCCTGCAGAGCGCGCGCGTCGATGTGCCGGTCGCTCAGCCCGTTCATCCGTTCGAGCGCCTCCCGCTTCGCACAGTCTCGGGTTGGCGGAGTAGCCGCTGGCCCTGGTAACCGCTCGCACTCGGCTGCGGTAGCGCTTCGCAAGCTTCGCCGGTCGAATCTTCCTCGCGCCTCCGCCTGTCCGCGAATCTCGCGTACTGCAGCGGACGGACGCAGCCAGTGATCTTCGGATTTCGCGGAGCAGCCTCTTGCGATCCATACCCGCCGGAGATAGCCGCGGCGATCTTGTACAAAAACAAGGCGGGCGGCATTTCTGCCGCCCGCCCGAATCAGTTGACTTTAACTCTACTTAGAACGTCTTCCGGATCTGGACGTAGTAGTAACGGTTGCGGATGTTGTAGAGCGAGGTGTCGTAGTTGTCGTTGAACGCACCGAGCACCGTCGGAGGACTACGGTCGAACACGTTCTGAACGCCTACCGTCAGCTTCGTGCCCCACAGCAAGCGCTGGAAGAAGGTGCCCTGCTCCACGCCGGCGACGGCAGTCTGCTGCATCGCCTTGCCACCCTTCGCATCCTTCGACATGCCGGCTTCGGCAGCCGGTTCAGCCTCTGGCTTGATGAACTCGTAGCTCGTCTGCAGGTCGAGCGTGATGTAGTCGCTCACCGTGCGGGTCCTCGGGTCGCGCTCACCGTTCGGGCTAAACTCGTTGACCAGGATGAAGGCCGGATCATCGAGAAACGAGCTGATGTAGTTCGTGGTCGCGATGAAGTTGAAGCCCTTGAACTCATACTCGCCACGGAGGAAGCCCTTGTGGCGCGGGATCGCACCGGGTGCCAGCGGGATCGTGCCGTTGTTGTAGTCGCCGGTGAAGTTCGCACTGCCAAGACCCGCGACCGGCTCTGCCTTGAACGTAAAGAAGTAGTTGTAGCCGGTCGAGATCGTGAAGGTGCCGAAGGTCGTCCACGGCAGCTGATAGGCCGAGGTCACGTCCATACCGTTGACCAGGCGCTTACCAGCGTTCGAGGTTGACGAGCGGATCTGATCCGGGATTGGACGCGCTCCCTCAGCGCGATCGATGTTCTCGGCAAATCGAGCCTGATCGATAGGAACTCCGGCCAGGAGGTCCCGGCCGTTTAGCGTCAGCATGACCTGCGCAAAGTCGGCCGAGCCCAGGATCAAGTTGCGCGTGAAGAGCTGGTAGAAGTCGACTGTGGCGGTGAAGCCAGGCAGAAACTTTGGCGTAACCACCAAACCAGCGGTGTACGTCTCGGTAGTCTCTGGGGTCAGGCCGGTGTTACCCTGCTGGATGACGCCTCGGGCCGGCTGCAGTGTGGCACCCGTGAACGGGTCGAACACCACCGGGAAGTTCTGGGACGTACCTGCAAACAGCTGGCCAGCACCCGGCGAGAGGAATGACTCACCGAACGAGGCACGCAGCGTAACGTCAGCGATTGGCTGATACCGCGCGCTCAGGCGCACGTCACCGTTGTTGTCGAACGTCGCTTCGTTTTTGGTTCCGAGTTGGTTCTTCACATCGAACTCCTCGAAGCGATAAGCTGCCTGGAACTCAAGCGAGCGCGCGCCCGGAATATTCATCGCCGAGGTGATCACCGGAATCTGCAACTCGCTGAAGGCCGAATTCACTTCCGTATGGAAGGAGGTCTCGACGTCAGCGTTGAAGCCGAGCTGGTCTCCCGCCGCCTGCGTCGGGTCAGCCTGGCCTTTCGACCGCTGGTGACGATACTCATAACCCAGGTTGAACCCGATGCCGCCCTGATACAGGTTCGGGAACAGGTTACCAAACACCTTCGCGTCCGCGAGGAAGTCCCTCGTGAGGCCTCGCGAGCGACCGGTATAAGTCGAGCGCGCGAGCGCAGCGGCGTTGTCGAACGCACGGGTGCCGGTGGGCACGCCATTGGTGAACGTGGTCGCGGTGCCGGCGATCGGCGCGTTGATGCCGCGGAACGGGTTGAAGTTGCCAGCCGCTACTTCGGCCTGGAGCGGCGTGCGCCGGAAGTCACCAGTGTTGACTTCGAGGCGGTCGCCACGGTCGTAGACCAGGCCAGTGTCATATCCAAGGAAGCTGACGAAGTTGTTGCCCGTGAAGGTGAAGTTGCCATTAAAGCCGGCGATGTAATGGTAGAAGTCATAGTCGAAGAACGACTGACGCAGACCGCCTTAGATCGAGCGATACTGGACCGAGCGAAGCTGGTTGTCATTGTAGGTTGCCGGGTTGATCGCGACGCTCGATCCGGGAGCAGTTGGTCCGCTGTCGTTCGCCGTACCCACGAAGGGATTGAATGGGCTCGCGTTGGCTGCAACCACACCGAACTGGAACGGCGCCGGGGCCAAACCGTTAAACTGCTTGCGCTTGGAATAGAGCATGTCGCCGTAAATCTGGAGCGCGTCGCCAAAGATTTTGTAGCGACCTGTGACGTAGGTCTGATATTTCTCCAGCGCGGGTCTTGACGGTGTCGTTTCGCGGAAGTTGAACGAGTCAACGTCCGGATCACGCGCGCGGTAATCTTGAGCGCCCCGAGGATTGGGGTTGGACTGATCGATCAGGATCGAGGCCGTGGCGCTGGCGTTAACTGCCGGATTGGTGCGAAACAAAGCACGGCCCGGGAAGGTAGGGCTGCCCTGGTTTGTGCCACCGAGAAAGCGACGATCGGCGGAGCGCGAAATCTCACGGTCGCGCGAGAAGAGCCCCTCTTTGTCGTAGTATTCAGCCGCTGCCGCCACCGAGACCTTGTCAGTCGCGACGCCGCCGCGAATATACGTCTGGAGCACGCGCTCGTCTTTGTCGGTCGTATTGCCGTAGGTGAAGAAGACTTCAGCACCCTCGTACGGCGCCTCACCGGGGCCACCGAGGAGGATGAAGTTTACAACGCCGGAAACAGCATCCGAGCCGTAAATCGCCGACGCGCCGTCTTTCAGCACTTCCGTACGCGAAAGAGCCGCGATTGGAATCGAGTTAACGTCTTCGAAGGCAAACGCGCGACGACCGTTGATCAGGGTCAGGGTGTTTTCGGAACCGAGCGCGCGCAGGTTGACGGCAGCCGAGCCGTCGCCGCCGTTCGAGGTGTTTTCGTTCGCGGTATTACCCACAAACGAAGGCAGCTGGCGCAGACCTTCCACCGGGTTGTTCGCGCCCTGCTTCTGCAGCACGGTCGCGGTGTAAACGGTAACGGGGAGCGCTGATTCAGTCTCCGCCGTCGGGATGTAGGAACCGGTCACAACGACACGTTCGGTCGTCGCGGCACCAGCGCCAGGATTGGTTTCCGCGGCCGCGTCGACGATCGCCGAGTCGGTCGGGTTGCCGGCGCCAGTCGCCGTACCAGGCGTGGGGCCAGCTGCTGCTGGAGTCGGAGCCGTTCCGCCCACCTGGGCGAAGGCGCTCGACGCCATCAGAAAGGGAACTCCCACGCCGACGGCAAGCGCCGCGCGCAGAGAACCCAGCTTCATAAGCACATGTCTTATCATTAGTTTCTCCATTGGTTTGGTTAGGTTTGGCGCCGAGGAATACGGGAGTGGGAAATGCGTGACAAGACATTTCTTCACTTTTTCCAAAAATCTTTGAACGGGTTTGGAACGGTAAATGTCGCGCTCGCGGCACCCGGCGGTCTGGGGCGCGGTTCCCACGCGCCACCCGTTGGCTGTGACCGCTCACAGCAGGCACGTGACGTGCCCGCGACGACGTGAGACAGCGGTCGCCCCGTCGCGGAGCGGACGGTCACGCCCGTGATGACTGCGCCCCCCACGTCCTCGAATACGTGATGTATTCTTCCGCTCGCGACGAACGATCAATCGATCTGGACGAGACGCTGGGACTCCTGCGCGTGCGCGGCTATCGCTCGCGCTGCACAGCGTCAATTGTGCGACGACGCTTACCTATAATTGCCAAACGCCGAGTTGTTCAGGAATCAACGCAGCAGCACGGCGAGAATATCCTTCGCGCGAGTTCAAGTCGTGTCCGGCGTCCTCGAGCAGCCGCAGCTGTTTTGGCTGGCGCGCTGCATCGTAAATCTCTCGCGCGTTGCGGACCGGAAGCACCTTGTCGCGGGTGCCGTGGACCACGAGCAATGATCGCGCGGTAAGATGCGGCGCCATCTACATGCTCCCGGCGGTTTTGACTCGCGAGGGCGACGACTGTGCGCACGCGCGGCGAACTCGCTCCCGCGCAAATCACCACCGCGCCGCGGAAGCTGTGACCGACCAGCGCCACTTGCTCACATCTTCGCTGGAATGCGACACCACACAGCGCATCCAGAACACATGCGGGAAGATCCTGCGGTTTCCGGTAGTCGAGGCGAAGGCTTGCGGTGCTGGTTTGCTGCAGCCGCTCGGTCGCGTCCGGATAGAGCCGACGCACGGCCCATCAACGCCGCCGCCGGCGCCCGACAGCCAGATCACTCCCTGATTCCGCCGGGACGAAGCGGCGGGCGCGGGATGATATCGGCCCACGATCTTGCCGCGGTCAGTGTTGAGAACTACCGATGCTTCATCGCCGCTCGCGCCGAGGCGTTCTGCACCGCGCCATCCGACGCGATGCTCGCTGAACATCAATGTTTGAGGCGCCGCCGGCTGCCGCGCCGCGGAGAGCTGACGATCAGAGCAGCGAGTAAGCCAACGCTCGTGCATACGGTCCGAGTGCATACACGATTGCTCATCGTTCGGCAGGAATGTCACTCACGTTCGGCGTCGCACCACGGGGAGTTTGCGCAGGACACCACCGGTCTGTCACGCAACGCGAGCGCATCTTCGGGGCAATTGCAGATGCGTACGTGCGAGCGTTAATTCTGGACACTCATGTTCACAGGCCTCGTCGAAGAAGTCGGCACCGTTCTTTGGATTCGCGCCACGGAACGCGGAACCCAGCTGCAGATCTCGGCGCCCCAAATCTCACAACAGATTCGCCGAGGAGATAGCGTCGCGGTGAACGGCTGCTGCCTGACGCTGACGGGCCGACGCGGTGAGCAGCTCACGTTCGACCTGCTCGAGGAAACACTCGATCGCACAAATCTGCGCGCGGTGCGGCGCGACAGTCCCGTGAATCTGGAGCGCGCTCTCGCAGCCGACGGCCGCGTCGGCGGTCACTTCGTGCAGGGCCACGTCGATTGCGCCGCCCGCATCATCGCTTTTGAGGAAGCCGGCGCGGACTATCGCCTCGAAATCGAGCTGCCCGGCGACTTTGCGCATTATGTCACTTACAAGGGCTCGGTCGCGGTAAATGGGATCAGCCTCACGGTCGCGGAAGTGCTGCCGGAGAGCTTCGCCGCGTGGGTGATTCCTCATACCCGACGTCACACCAACCTCAATGGGATGGCCGCGGGCGAGAGGGTTAATGTCGAATTCGATCTTCTTGCGAAGTACGTCGAGCGAATGCTCGCGCGTTACGCGCCGCACGATTAGGCGCCTGCTGCTATTTGGCTCCGAGCCCGAATACAACCGCCGGCACGGTGCGGGCAAGGATCTTGAAATCGAGGCCTAACGACCACCTGTCGATGTACTCCAGATCGAGCTTCACCCAATCGCCGAAATCGCGCACTTCGTTTCGCCCCCGGATCTGCCACAAGCATGTGAGGCCGGGCTTCACGCTGAGGCGGCGGCGTTCGCCGTGTTCTCGAATTTCTCCGCCTCGTAAAGCGGCAGCGGACGCGGCCCGACCAGGCTCATGTCGCCAAGCAGCACGTTCACCAGCTGCGGCATCTCATCGATGCTCGTGCGGCGGAGCCAGTGCCCGAAGCGCGTGATGCGCGGATCGTCGTCGACTTTGAACACGGGGCGCATCTGATTGAACGGCAGGAGCTCCGCGCGGCGCATCTCCGCGTCGTCCGACATCGAGCGGAATTTATACATCGTGAATGGCTTCCCATGCTTGCCGGCCCGCTGTTGCTTGAAGATCGGCGCTCACCACGATGCTCAGGTAGACCATCGATTGCGTGATTTGGATGAACGACTTCCACTTCGTCTCGTGAGAGGCGACTGATAGAAGCCTTGCAGGTCGAGCAGGATGGGTCCGAACGCCATCACCACGATGATCACCCAGTGATAGTTCGCGACGGGGTCGATTGGTCTTTTCGAGGTTGAACCAATCGGTGCTGTGATCCCGCAGCAGGTGCGCCGCGTACAGCGAGATCGCCAGCAGAAACGAATCAAAAATCTGCTGAAGCTGCGTGTTTACTTCCTGGCGGCGGGCGAGGATGTGAGCGGGACGTGCCGATGAAGTCTAGCAACTGGCGAACCACTACTATATGACAGCGCTGAAATCGGGCAAAGGGCGCGTCCCGCCGCGACAGACCGTCGCCGTGATTTCGTCGCTTGCGGAACTGGGACGCGCGGCCCGTCTGCGGCGGCTGCCTCAGCTGTTCGAGCTCAGGCTCGACGCGCTTTATCGTGCGGCCGACGAGCTCGACCTACATTTGCACCGCTTGCAGCGGCCGTTGATTTTGACCGCCAGGCACCCCCGCGAAGGTGGGCACCACAACCTCTCCGCGCCGGAACGTCGCGCGCTGCTTCTTCAGTGGCTGCCGCGCGCGACTTATGTCGATATCGAGCTGCGCTCGACGCATCACCTGCAAGCGGTCGTCGCGCATACCCGCCGATCGCAAATCCGGCTCATCTTGTCAGTGCACAACTTCGAACGAACGCCGTCTCTCCGCGAGGTCGAGCAATTTGGCGCGCGGGCGCTCGCCGCAAGCGCAGATGTGATCAAGCTCGTTTCGCGTGTCGATACGCAGGCGGAGCTTGAACGACTGATCAGTGGTTTCGAAGTCTTGAACCGCATTCTCCCGACCAGTGCGATGGGCATTGGCGCTCTCGGCGGTATTTCCCGCGTTGAGCTGCTCGCCCGCGGGTCAGTGTTAAACTATGCGCACCTCGGCACAGCGCGGACCGATGGACAATTATCGCTCGCGGATCTACTCAGGTTGACGAGCGCTCGTTAGGCAGTGAGCGGTAACTTCCGCCATCTCATCGGGTGGCCTGCGCGTATATTTGACCGATGGCCGTGCTCTCGAATGACTGATCCAGTGACATTGCCAAAGGAAGTGCCGGTCATGCCGTTGCGCGGCGCATTGCTTTTCCCGCACGCGCTGCTGCCGCTCTACATCTTTGAGATGCGCTATCGCGCCATGCTGCAACACGCGCTCGATGACAATCGCATGTTTTGTCCCGCGTTGATCAGGCGGCAGCGCTCGGAATGGCGCTCGGTGCAGGATTTTCATGATGTCGCAACCGTCGGCTTGATCCGCGCGTGCGTCGGCCGGACCGATGGCACCTCCAATTTGATCCTGCAAGGCCTCCAACGTGTGCGCTTCATCGGCTTCGGGCAGGAACGCCCGTTCCCCATCGCCAAGATCGAGCCGCTTGAATCCGTCTCCGCAACCGCCGCAGCCGAGACCGAGGCGCTGGGGCGCAAGGTTCTCGAGCTGTACAACCAGTTCAAAGGAAAGGGCCGCGAATTTCCGGACAAGGTTGATCGCTACCTCTCCGATTTACACGATCCCGAGATGCTGGCCGATCTCATGGCTGCGACCTTCGTTAGCGATCCGTTTCGCCGTCAGGAGCTGCTCGAGCAGGTCTCCGTGCAGCAGCGGCTGCGGCTCGTGATTCGCTACTTAAACGAGGAAAGCGGCGACGCAGCAGCGTGAGCGAAGTTGGTCAGTCGCGACAGGCAGTCGGACGAGGGCCGACCAGCCGCACGTGTTCGTTGGTCAGATACCGATCCGTCATGCCCGCGATGTAATCGCAGACCGTGCGGTGCAGCCCTTCGTGTTCCACACGCCGCGCGGCGCTTTCGCGCAACAGCTCCGGTGAGCCCAGGTACGCCTGGAACACGCCACGCAACATCTCGCATGCACAGCGATTCACCTCGGCGACACGCGGATGGTAATACACGTTCCTATAAAGGAAGCGCCGCAACTCGCCATTCGCGGATAGCAGCTCGTCGCTGTAGCGAATGAGCGGACGCTCCTGCCCTCGGACTTCATCTGCGCTCCGCGCACCGGCGCGCTCGATCGTGTCCGCACTTGAGGTGATCACGTCGCGCACCTGCACGTCGATGATGTCGCGAATGATCAGCTTGTGTAGCTCTGGTTCACGCGCGTCCGGATAGCGAGTCGACACTGCCGCGTGGCTGCGTCGCCACACTGCTACGTCCTCCAGCTGATCAGAGCTGAGGATCTCGAAGTCGACCGCATCATCGAGGTCGTGGCTGTAGTATGTGATTTCGTCAGCCAGGTTTGCGATCTGAGCTTCTAACGAAGGACACCGGTACTGGCCGGCGCCTGGCTCTGGCGGATCGTAGAACGCCTGGTGCTTCTGAATCCCCTCGCGTACCTCCAACGTCAGATTAAGCCCGGGAAACTCCGGATACGGCGTCTCGAGCAGATCCACGACCCGGAGGCTCTGGTCGTTATGCTCGAATCCGCCGTGCTCGCGCATGCACTCGTCGAGCATCTCTTCACCAGAGTGGCCAAACGGCGAATGGCCGAGGTCGTGCGCCAGCGCAATCGCCTCCGCCAGATCCTCGTTCAAAGAGAGTGCCCGCGCGATCGTGCGGCTGATCGACGCAACCTCGATCGTGTGCGTGAGGCGCGTCCGCAGGTGATCTCCTGTTCCGTTCAGGAAGACCTGCGTCTTGGATTCGAGTCGGCGAAAGGCTCGTGAATGGATGATGCGCGCGCGGTCGCGCTGGAACTCGGTGCGGTAATCATGCCGCGGCTCAGGGAATTTGCGGCCGCGCGATTCGCTGGATCTCTGCGCGAACGGCGCCAGCACGTGTGCCTCGGCCGCTTCAATCTGCTCGCGCGTCTTCCAGCTCATCGAGCATTCCCGTCGCTCTTCGTTTCACCGGGAGGCGGAGAGCTCTGGAAATCCTGCTGCAGCATCTTGCCGGCGGCGCGGCCCTGCGCCCGCACCATTAGCGCGTCGAACAACGCGAGCAGCAGAGCGGTGAGTGTGAGCCAGCCACAGGCCAGCCAGAACAGGATGAATCGCACGGCATGCTCGCGCGGGTTGAGCGCCGTCTGCAGGAATGTCGACCCCGCGACCAGCATCAGCGCCGCGACGATGATCAAGATCGTCATCGTCTTCCGCCGCACCGCCTGATCGCGAATCACACCGCGCGTTGCATGCACGATGAACGAAACCTTACGGAGCTGTCTTTCGGGAGGCGGCGTCACGCGACAACAGAATCACTGGCCGCGAGGATTTTAGCAAACCAGCGACAAGCGCCGAAGTCTCGCCGTGGTCGTCGGCACTCTCCCCTGCTCGGGACGTGACGCAGTCGAATGCGTGCCAGATCGGCAGCAGCGTCGGATGTCGAGAAGGCGACGCCATTTCAGTAGGGCAGAGACGACGCCGTTCATGCGGGGGCAATTCGCCTGGCTTTTCTGCGCCACACCTGCACGACAGCAAACAACGCGATGCCTCCCGCCGCCAGCACACTCATCCCTTTGCCGATGCTCCGCACCGTTGGGTCGCGCAGGGCAAGATCGAGCTCATCGTTGTCACTTTCGGTCCGCACAGCAACCACGCCTCCCGGGCCAATCGCTGGCTGCAAAGAGTTGCCCTCGCGCGTTACACGCCACACCGGAAAAGCCCAGCGATTGAAAGTGCGCAAGCCACCGCTCGGCTGCAGTTCGGCGGGATTTGCGCTACGCGGCAAGTATTCGTCATAGACGGTCGTGCGCAGGTCTCTCGAAGCGATGCCGTGCGGCGTCATCACGTGGTCGATGCGGACCGCGTATTCCGGCGCGACGGATTCATACCGCAGAATGGCGGGAAGCGCATTCAGCACGGCGATGAACAGAACAAGAAGAAGTACCGGGGCCGACCATCGCGATCGAAATAGCGCCGGTGCCAGCACCCCGATGCCGGCTGCCACCAAGACCGCGAGCGGCCCCATAAAGCGCCACGGAAATTGTGCGAAACGCAGAAGCGGCAGCGTCTCCCAATCCACGTACTCAGTGGGAGCATCAGCGCGAGGCAAGCGATGGCACCTATGCCAAATGCGCGGGCAATCCGCTGCGTCGTTTGATTCGCCTTTGGCGCAACCGTCAACACCGCGAGCAGAATCGGCCAAATCCAACCACCGAAATAAAATTCCACCGGCCAGAGCAGCGCGGTGATGTTGGGAAAATTTTGGTGGAAGTCGAATTTCCCGCTCAGCAGGTCTTCCGTGCGGATCAGGGGCTGTAAAACAAACGCCGGCAGCCAGAAAAATGCGGTCATTGCAAGTGCAGCAATCACGCCGGCAACCACGGGCAGCAGTGCGCGGACCGTTCGGTGAACGACGGAGGCGATGCCAAGCGCCAGGGTCAGCGCGACAAGGGCAACGATGTTGTGCGAAAGGACGACGAGCGCCAGCGGGATCGCTGTCCACCAGAAACGCCGAAGCGGGTCAGCTGCCGTCGCGCCGAGCAACACACCTGGCAGCAGCGAGAGTGCGGCGAATTCGGCGTTCGCGTTCCTGATCCACTTGTCGGCCAGCAGATAAGGATTCAACGAGAAGAGGACGACCGCGGTCGCAGCGGCTGCCGGCGAAGCAGGTGAAACAGCACGAACGAAACGCCACATCAACAGCGCACCGATCACGCTGAAGACGCAGAGAGCGCCCACGGCTGCCTGCATCAGGCCAAATCCGCACGCGACGAATGCGGCAGCCACCGCAAGATAAAGCGGCGGATAGAACAGGAAGATCGGTGAACCGAACCCCTGATACAGATTCGACGCCCAGTAGGGCGGCCACTGGCCATCCTGTATCGCATGGCGGAATTCAGCGATCCGGACGAGCTCGAGACTCCAATCGTGCCCCATCGCGAATCCGTGCAGAAGAAGCGGAAGGAGCGACACGATCAGCGCGGCGACTGAGACGCCGATCGCAGGCAGCAGGCCGGGTGCGTTCCGGAACGACGGAAGCCACTGCGTATGCGGCTGCTTCATCGGCCTTGCATCTCCAACTCAATCGATCCAGAGAAACTCAGTGGCGAGGACAAGATCATTGCTGCACCCGAGATACACTCTGGCGCTCGAAGGCGCTCGATGAAACAGCCAGCACCCGCTGCTCCTCACGACGACGCCCGAGCTGCTCGCTCCGTGCGCGCAACGACATGGCTGTGGGCTGCCCTGCTCGTGCTCGTGACTGCGCTGGCCTACGAGCACATGCGCAAAGCAGGGTTCATCTGGGATGACGATATGCACCTGACGAAGAATCCGTGCATCGTCGGCCCGCTCGGCTTTGCAGGAATCTGGACGACGAGCGCGGCGACATACTATCCGCTCACTCTGACGAGTTTCTGGCTGCAACACGCGATCTGGGGGCTCAATCCGCTGCCGTATCACGTGGTGAACGTCGCGATGCACGCGGCTTGCGCGATTGGGCTCTGGCGCGTCCTGCTCGCGTTACGCATACCGGGCGCGTGGTTTGGAGCGGCGGTCTGGGTG
>DATHXZ010000655.1:0-4983 GCA_035459405.1 Chthoniobacterales bacterium | reverse complement strand
CGAGCTCGGGCGGGAATTCCTTGTAGCCGGAATGAATCCAGTGCACGTCGCTCTCGAGAACTGGGAAGTACGTGCCGCGCACCGCTGGAATTGGCCACGTCAGAATCTCGAAGATGCCGGCCTGCACGCGCATGACGCTCCGGCCGACGCCGCGGACGACGCCATAACCTGCGGCCGCAGAGTTGCCCTCGCGCTCGTTGACGAGTGCGACCGTGTGCGGCAACTCAGTGATTCCGAAAAGCAGATTGGAGACGCCGCGGCCGAGCTTCCGCGTCGGGCCGTAGTCGTTCGACGGCGGATCGTGAATGTCAGCGCGGCACACAGCCGCGATCCCGAGCAGCAGCGCAACAGCGACGAGTTTTTTCATTGGCGTCTCAGCTAAACAGAGTTGGCTAGCGGCAGCCAATCCTCATTTCGCCACTGGCGGCACCGGGTCCGTTGCGGCCTCACGCACTTCTTTCGGCAGGCGGCCACGAGTCGCGCGCATCGAGGCGATGATCGTAGCCGCAAGAACGCTGATGATGAAGGCGAGCGAGGCCCAATTTGGTACGTGATACACGTCGGCCAGGATCATCTTGATGCCGACAAAGCTGAGCACGATCGCGAGGCCCGTCTTGAGGTAGATGAAGCGGTCGATGATGTGGGCGAGGACGAAGTAGAGCGACCGCAGGCCAAGCACTGCGCAGATGTTCGACGTGTAGATGATGAATTCGTCCTGCGTGATCGCGAAGACCGCGGGGATCGAGTCGACCGCGAACACGAGGTCCATGATGTTGATGACCACGATCACGAGCGCGAGCGGCGTCAGTAGCGAGCGACCGTCAATATTGACGATGAACCTCTGCCCATGGTACTCGGGCGTGATCCGTATCCATTTGCGGCAGAGCTTGAGGACGAAGTTGCTCTCGAGGTCGATCTCTTCGCCTTTGGTGAACATCATCCGAATGCCGGTGATGAGCAGGAAGGCGCCGAAGATGTAGAGGATCCAATGGAACCGATCAACGAGCGCGACGCCGAGCCAAATCATCAGCCCGCGCATGATCAGCGCGCCGATGATGCCCCAGACCAGCACGCGGTGCTGATACTTTCGGGGCACCTGGAAGTAGGAGAAGATGAGGACGAAGACGAAGATGTTATCGACGCTCAGCGAGTACTCGATCAGGTAACCGGTGAAGAAGTCGAGCGCCGCGCCTGGTCCTTTTAACCGCCAGACGAGCAGGTTGAAGCTGAGCGAGAGCAGCACCCAGACGATGCTCCAGATGGTGGCTTCACGAATGGAGACGACGTGCGCCTTGCGATTGAAACCGACAAGGTCGATCGC
The DNA here is from genome assembly GCA_035459405.1 of Chthoniobacterales bacterium. Classification (GTDB taxonomy): domain Bacteria; phylum Verrucomicrobiota; class Verrucomicrobiia; order Chthoniobacterales; family UBA10450; genus JACCTI01. The sequence continues at coordinate 3,662 of DATHXZ010000655.1, read as the reverse complement.
GAGGACGATCAAGACGCCGATGTGAAACGCGATCCAAAACCAGAGTGGCACGGCGGCTAGCGTTCCATGCTGTCGCAGCGGTCGCAAACGCTAAGCTGCCGCACGCTCTGGCGCCGCGTCCACGTCGCTCCAGCGCGCGTAACTCGCGCCTTGAGCGGCGCTGCGATCCCGAGTTTCCGCTCGCCAAGGAGAGCCGTCACCGTAGCTTTTGCTGCAATGGACCCCGAACTTCAGAAACTCGTTGAGTCAGGAAAGTTGACGCCGAAAGCGGCGGACCGGCTCCAGCAGTTAAAGCCCGGCACATACTGTCTGCACAAGAGCTGGGGCTTCGGAAAAGTAGCCGAATGGAATCTGCTGCTGAACCAGATTGTCATCGATTTTGAGGGCAAAAAGGGCCACCCGATGCAGCTCGGCTACGCGGCTGACAATCTTACCGTCATCTCCCCGACGCACTTTCTCGCACGCAAGGCGACGGATCTGCCGGGTGTGAAAGAACTGCTGAAGACGGATCCGGCTGGTGTCGTTCGCAACGTTCTCGAGAGCCTCGGCGGCGCGGCGACCCTGCCGCAGATCAGCCAGATGATGGTCGGCGATCTCTTCAGCGAAGCCGAGTGGAAGAAATGGTGGAGCTCGACCTCGAAGACGCTCAAGCAGGACGGCTACTTTCACATCCCGACGAAGAAAACCGAGCCGGTGAAGCTGCGCGGCGAGAAGGTGTCGCGTGCCGACGAGCTGATCACGTTCTTCAACCAGGCGCGCCAGCCAAAGGAGCAAGCGGCGGCGCTCGATCAGATCATCAAGTTCCATCACGAGTTCGATGATCCCGAGACGCAGCTGCAGCCCGTGATCAACAGCATCGAAGAGCACGCTGCGCGTAATCAGCGTTTCAATGCTGCACTGGCATTCGAGCTGGTGATTGCGCGCGATGATTTGCTGGAGCGCTGCCCGAAACTGACGAGCTCCAATCCCGACCTGACGCTGACGCGGTTGATCTTCGACGAGGAGGCGCGGCTTGGGACGATTCTGCCGAAGCTTCCCTCGGCGAAGGAGAAGCGTGTGCTGCAGGCGATGCCCGTCGCGCTCGGGCCGCAGTGGGCGGTTCGCGCATTACAATTGTTCCAGGGCGACAATGCCCGAACGGTTGCCCAAATCCCGCGCGTGTTTGCCGAAACGGGCGAACAGGCGACGCTGCGCGCGCATCTCGAGCGGCGAATCCGCGAGCATTCGGTCACCAGCGAGGTGCTCGTCTGGCTCTGCCGCGAACGCGATGGCGAATGGCGCGACCTCATCACGCCCGAGCTGCTAGGCGCAATCCTCTCAGCGCTGGAACGCGATCAGCACAATGAGAACAGCCGTGGCAGCCGGCTGCGCGATCTGCTGCTCGAAGACCGGGAACTGATTCCGGACATGTTTGACGGCGTGGAGACGAGCGTAGCGCGTGACGGAATGCGACGCCTGATGCTTACGCCGGTGTTCGATGAGCTGACTAAACGCTCGCTGCTTGCGCGGATCATCAAGCTTTATCCGGAGCTCGACACGGTGATTACTGGCGAGCAGAAGGAGGAGAAGACCGAATCTCTCATCGTCTCCTGGAGCAGCCTGGATAAGCGCAAAGCGGAATACGAGGAGATCATCAACAAGAAGATCCCGGAGAACAGCAAGGAGATCGGCGTCGCGCGTTCTTACGGCGACTTGCGCGAGAACTTCGAGTTTAAAGCCGCGAAGGAAATGCAGGCAGTGTTAATGCGGCGTAAGTCCGAGCTGGAGATCATGCTGCAGCAGGCGCGCGGCACGAGCTTCGAGAATCCCGACACGTCGCAGGTATCGATCGGCACGATCGTGACACTCCGCGATACCGCTTCGGATAAAGAAGAGACGTATACGATTCTGGGCGCCTGGGACAGCGAGCCGGATCGCGGCATCATTTCCTACCAAACTGCGATCGGACAGACGCTGCTCGGGAAGAAACTCGGCGACGTCGTGACGCTGAATACCGAGGGAGGCGAGGGGCAATTTACGATTCTGGCGATCGAACCCGGCCCCGTGGACCTGTTCGGCTCGGAAGGCCAGGTTGCTGAGGTTGCGGTGCCGGTCGTGTAGTGGGCTGTAACTCTCGTGGGCTCCCGTACCCGCGGTCGAGCAAAGGCCGTCGTGACTGACTGGATCCCGGCCGCGACGCGCGCGCGGAGATCGTCGTGCGGACGAATCTAATCTAATTATGAACGGTCCGATCCTCGTCGCGCGCGGCGAACAGCCAGTTTACCTCCTTCCAGCAATGGCGAATCGCCACGGGCTCATTGCCGGCGCCACTGGCACGGGCAAAACGGTGACGCTTCAGACCCTCGCGGAGAATTTTAGCGCGCGCGGCGTGCCCGTTTTTATGGCCGATGTGAAAGGCGACCTCGCGGGAATGAGCCAGCCCGGCGGGAATAACCCGAAGATCGTCGAGCGCGCGCAGGAGCTCGGTCTGAGCGATTTCAAAGGCGAGGCTTGTCCGGTGGTGTTGTGGGATGTTTTCGGCGAGAGCGGGCACCCGGTTCGCGCCACCGTTTCTGAGATGGGCCCGCTTCTGCTCGGGCGATTGCTGGACCTGAACGAGACGCAGAAGGGCGTGCTGAACATTATTTTCAAGATCGCCGACGACAACGGGCTGCTGCTTCTCGACCTCAAGGATCTGCGTTCGATGGTCCAGCACGTCGCGGAGAATGTGAAGGAGTTTAAGGCCCGATACGGCAACGTCTCGGCGGCAAGCGCAGGCGCGATTCAGCGCAACCTGCTGGCGCTTGAATCGCAGCGCGCAGCCAAGTTCTTTGGTGAGCCGGCCCTCGAACTCGATGACGTGATTCAAACTGGCGATCGTGGCCGCGGCGTTGTGAACATTCTGGCAGCCGACAAGCTGATGCAGCAGTCGCCGAAGGTTTACGCCACGTTTCTGCTGTGGCTGTTGTCGGAGTTGTTCGAGCGGCTGCCGGAAGTCGGCGATCCCGAGAAGCCGAAGCTGGTCTTCTTCTTCGACGAGGCGCATCTGCTGTTTGCCGACATCGAGAAGGCGCTTGCGGAGAAGATCGAGCAAGTCGTGCGTCTGATTCGATCGAAGGGTGTCGGCGTTTACTTCATCAGCCAGAACCCGCTGGATATCCCCGACATGGTGCTCGGGCAGCTCGGTAATCGCGTGCAGCACGCACTCCGGGCATTCACGCCGCGTGATCAGAAGGCGGTGCAAGCTGCCGCGCAGACTTTTCGGCAGAATCCGGACCTCAACGTCGAAAAGGCCTTAACCGAGCTCGGCGTCGGCGAAGCGCTCGTCTCGATGCTCGCCGAAGATGGCAAACCGACGGTCGTCGAACGCGCCAAAATCATGCCCCCGCGCAGCCAGTTGGGGCCGATCTCACCCGAGCAGCGCAATGCCGTCATCCATTCATCAGTGCTCTCAGGGCATTACGAGAAGATCGTCGATCGCGAATCTGCCTACGAGCGCCTGCGCACAACCGCTGCAGAGAAGGCGGCTGCGCAACCCGCAGGTGGGGCGCCCGGCACAAAATTAACCGAGCCCGCAACGGAAACCGAGAAGGGTTCGATTTTCGGAAAGATGTTCGAGCCGACAATTGGCCCGCGCGGAGGTCGTTATGACAGCCTCGCGACGACGGTTGTAAAGAGCGCCG
>DATHXZ010000654.1:0-8921 GCA_035459405.1 Chthoniobacterales bacterium | reverse complement strand
CCCGCGGCGATACCGTCGCCGGCGCGGCAATCGGGGCCGGTGTCGGCGCGCTGATCGGAGCCGCGATCGACGCCAACAATGCAACTGCATACGGCCCGCCGCGTTCTGATTATCCGTATGGCCGCCGGGTTGGCCGCGGGCTGGTGCAGAGCCCATATCCGCCGAACCAGGTTTACGATCTCCGTGGCGTGCCGCGTGGAGCGTTGGTCGACGATCGTGTCGGCCGCGGTTACTTCCGCAAGCCGTAAGGCAACCGAGAGAATCAACAGGCGGGTTGGTTCGGCTGCAGCCGGATCAACCCGCTTTCTTCTGGCGTGGCCGCTGTAGCGGCGGTCTATGACCGCCGAGTCCGTTGACTTCTCGTCCCGCTGCTTTCGGCGATCATAGACCGTCGCTACAGGTTCTTCTGCAGCGCGTCGACCAGGCGCTGTGCTTCATCCGTCATCTTTACCAGCTCCGGCCAGGGGCGATGATGTCCTTCGCCGGGGAGTTTACGCGTGGCGTCGAAACCCATGTGCGAGCCGATGTTTTGCGAGCTGGGCGCGTGGTCTAACGAGTCGCTGGGGTTACGGATGACTGTGCTGTCGCGCTCGGGGTCGGTATTTGCGCAAAGACGGAACAGGACCTCGCTCGTGTTGTGCACGTCGCAATCTTCGTCGACCACGACGATGTATTTGCTGAACATCATCTGACCCATCCCCCAGAGACCGTGCATGATCTTGAATGCCTGATACGCATACTGCTTGCGAATGCTGACGAAGACGAGGTTGTGGAACACGCCCTCGGCCGGCAGCGCCATGTCGACCAGCTCGGGGAAGTTCATCTTGAAGACCGGCAGGAAAACGCGAACGCTCGCGTCCCCGATGTAGAAATCCTCCATCGGAGGAATGCCCACGATCGTGGCCGGATAAACCGCATCACGCCGATGCGTGATCGCGGTGAGGTGGAACACGGGGTAGTCCTCGATCGCAGTGTAGAACCCCGTGTGATCGCCGAACGGCCCCTCCGGCCGTATCTCACCCGGCTGCACGTAGCCTTCGAGCACAAAATCGACGTCGGCTGGAACTTCGAGATCGATCGTTTTGCACTTCACCAGCTCGACCGACTTCTTCCGGATGAACCCGGCGAACAGGATCTCATCCAGCCCATCAGGTAGCGGCGCGGTCGCGGCAAACGTGTAAGCCGGATCACCCCCGAGACAGACCGCCACCGGCATACGCTCGCCGCGTTCGTAGTAAACCCGTCCGTGCCGCGCGCCCACCTTGTGCACCTGCCAGTGCATGCCTGTCGTGCGCCCGTCATACACCTGCATGCGATACATCCCAAGGTTCCGTTCACCGGAATCCGGGTCGCGCGTGTGGACGTTTGGTAGCGTGATGAAGCGGCCGCCATCGTGCGGCCAGCACTTCAGCGCCGGCAAATCGGCGAGTGAGAAGGGAAGTTGAGAGTTGAGGGTTGGGAGTTGAGCGCCTTCTGAGTTCGGCGCTCGATGTTCGATGTTCGATGTTCGATGTCTCTCATCCAGCAGGTGCACGACTTCCTGGCACGCGCCGTCGCGCACGTGCTTTGGCTTCGCATGGAGCAGATTCAGCCCCTGCTTCAGGAGCGACCAACCCTCCCGCACGCTGCTCGGCGGCTTCGCCTTGAGGATGAGCTGAATTTCCTGCGCGAGGTCGTCGATGCTATCGAGCTTCAGCGCGAGCGCCATGCGTCGCGCCGAGCCCATCGTGTTGATCGCGAGCGGGAACTTCGATTCGCGACCGTCGATCAGCGGGCGCTCGAAAAGCAACGCTTTGCCGCCGCCGGGCGACTTCATCTCGCGGTTCGCCCATTCGGCGATCAGCAGGTCCGTATCGACTGGCGTCGCGATGCGGCGCAGCTCGCCAGCTTTGTCGAGCGCGTCGACAAATTGGCCGAACGAAGAATAAGCCATCTCAGCGTCGCCGGTCCGGCGATATGATCCATCGCCGGATCAAAAGAACCGCGGCGGCGGCAGGAATTGGAATGAGATGACGCGCCCGTTCTGGAACGAGACGAAACGCTCAGGATAGCTCACGACCGAGGTGCGGCGGTAGAAGAACGGATCGAAGAACGGATCGTAGAAAACGTGCCGGTGGAACCGACCGGAGCGATGGCGATGCAGGAAAGAGCCACCGAATCCACCGTAGCCGAAGCGGCCGAATCCACCGTAGCCGAAGCCGCCAAATCCGTAGGCAAACGGCGGCGGATAGTAATCTCCGGCTGTCGTGTTGAAATAAATCCACGTCTCCGTGCTCGAGCCGCGATAACGCCCCGGGCCACGCTGGTTCGGGCCCCCCCACGCGATGTAGACCGCGTCCTGCGACATGCCTTCGCGAATCTCGCCACGCTGAACCAGATCACGATCGCGTGCCGAGAGCGCGTTGTAAGCTTCAGGCCGTCGCGCGATGCGATCCTGCGTAGTCTCGCAGCTACCGAGAAGCAGCGCGGCCAGAACAGTGAGCGCCATCAGCGCCCCGGAAGAAAATCGACGCTTCATGTATGAAAAGTATGGCGACGAAGCCGAGGTGCGTCAACTCACGTGCCTTGCCTTCGCCGGCCCTGCGGCGCAACGACGCGGGATATCCCTCAAATTCGAGTCGCGGAGCGGGTTCTCGCCCATAGATCATCTTTGCCCTTGTAAACGGCTCGGTTCGAATGCTGTAATGCTTTCGGTGAATCACATCCCGAACGCGGTCGAGGAGTTTTGGATTGTGGCTTTGCCGAGCGGAGGTACGATTTCCGCCATGGCTGCCGATTCTGCCCTTCAGCACCGAGGAGGCAAGCGGATTAGACGGGATTATCCCGCCTCTAAATACAGGATTATCCCGTCTACTTCTCGTTAGATGTTCACGCGCGTCCTCGTAGCCACACTTGTCCTGAGCAGCCTTTCCGTCGCACACGCGGAAACCGTTCGCGGTCCGGAGCCGCTACCGTGCGACTATGCTTCGTATCCGCTCGAGCGCCGAGTGAAGCTTCGCGGCGTACTCCAGCTTGCGACGTATGGCGGTGGCAGGTCAGCGAACGCGCCGAAGTGGACGACAGCGCACACATTGTCGGTGCTCGGCAGTACCTGCCAGTTCGACGTTCGCGCACCGGCGCCCGTGCGGCTCCGTGACTACGAGGGATACGTTGTGGATATGACAGGCGTCGTCACGAAAGGTGGAGCAGCGAGTTTCTACACGTTGGCGGCGCAGCAGATCCATCGAGTTCGGCGGCATCACGGGTACCAAACATCCTAGCCAGGCGATGCAGCTGACGGCGAGCAAGCTTGCATTTCACATCTGGAGTGTCTGCCGTCGAGAGCGTATGCTGCGTCGCATGCACAGAGGGCTCGCGGCAGCTGATCTTGTGTCTCGTTAGATCATGAGGCGCATCGTCATTCTCTACGTCATTTTCGCAGTCGTGTCGCAGATCACTGCCTCTGCAGCTCCGCGTCTGTCTGTCGAGCAGGTCATTCGTATCGCGGACGCCGAGTTGACGAAGCGTCAGCACAGCCCGAGCGCATATCAGCGTCCGCCCGGGTACAATTACGCATTTCGTGAAGACCTCTGGCGCGTTTTTTACAACCGCAAGCAGGCCGCGAAGAGCTTCACACCACAGCCGGTCTTCGTGGTTACCGTCGCCGACAAGACGAAGCAGGTGACGTTTAGCCGAGCGAAATGATCTAACCAGGCGATGCAGCTGACCGCGAGCAAGCCTGCGATTTACGCTGGAGGTGTTTGCCATCGTGCGTCTATCCTGCGGGGAATGCGCAGAGGGCTCGCGGCAGCTGATCTTGTGTCTCGTTAGGACTCAGTCGTGAGCCGCTGCTCCCGTGCGCAAGTACCGCAACATGGCAACTGGCGAAAAAATTGGCACAGCGACCTGTCGGGTAGTTGTCGCGGTCGTGGCGCTGGCCACCCTGATGGTGGCGATGATTGACGCTCCGTTCTGGCCGCTGTCCTTAACAGGAGAGCTCGTCGTTGTTGCGACGTGCGTATGCGTCAGTCTCTGGATCATCGCTCACCTCTGGATCACCCAGCGCGCGGACTCATTCGTCGCCAAGTTCGCATGGTCGCTTCTCCTGCTGGTTTTTCCCATCGTGGGTTGGCTCTTTTACGCAGCATTCTATCGTCCCCCGAAAGCGTTGTATGACGGCGATCACTACGAGAGCGGACTCGGGTGACGAGCCGAGCCAAAGCCGCGGAGCGGCCACGTCACAGATTGTTCCGGAGTCGCTCGGTTCCAAGTCGAGCGTGCGGCAACGTCCAGCATCTAACCAGGCGATGCAGCTGACCGCGAGCAAGCCTGCGATTTACACTGGAGGTGTCTGCCGTCTCGCCGGTATGCTGTACGCCATGCACGTTAGGGTCGCGGCAGCTAATCTTATGGACGGCTATCCGAGTCAGCAGCACCATCGAACGGCGCCGAAGCTATCTGCCTGTTTGCAGTCGTTCAGCCCCGCGAAATGCCGTACTGGCTTAAGATCGTATCCGCGGTAATCGGTGGAGCCGTCGCGCTCTGGACAGTTATCGACGCTGTGCGCGGATATTGGGGATTGTACCGCGAATTTGGTGCAGGCGTTCAAGCGACGGCGCATTACTGGCTGTCGGCGTCCCCGGTTCGCGCAGTTGCTTCTGTAGCAATCGTGTCCGCTGCCGTCGCGGCACTGGCATTTTATATATGGGCTGCACGGTCTCCAAATGTTGAGGCCGATGCGGCGGACGAATCCGTTCCGGGTACCTCGATTCAGATGTACCTCCAAGTAAACATGCATTCGCTAGGCAAGAGGCACTACATCTTAGATATGGGGACGCGTGACCGGGAGCGCCTGTCGATATACGTGACTGCTGATAACATACTGACGGTGCTTTTCAGTGATGCCTACTCTGAGCCTCACCCGGTACAGCTCCCGTTGGGCCCTAAAGGATTCCCGGTCGGGAGGCTAGCGCATCTGGGGTGCGAACTCGGTGTTACTGGTGACGCTACGATGATGCGTGTGGCCGTTGACGGCGTTGTCGTAGCTAGAATCAATCTGCCGTATAAGACGAACATCGGCGCGCTGAATGTCCCCGGGTTGACATTGGGCACCGATATGGACGGCCAAAACGGAGGGTTTCTCGCGCTAGCGGAGATAATCATTTTCAACGAGACCCGTACCACGACGCAGTTGAAAGACATCGCCGAGCGGTTTCGAAAGAACGCGCTTGCGCCGCAGCCTCCGCCGACTCCCGATGCGAGGGTTTCTCCGCAATAGCCAAGGGTGGGGAAAAGTTTAGGCGCTAAACTCTTTTCGAATACCGAATGCGGGCACCAACGGATTCCCGGCCCGAAGAAAGTCGCCCGGAAAAAAGTGTGATCACGCATGAATTCGCGACACCGGCCTGCCTTTAAGATGGGCGGGCGAGTCATGTGCAACAGGACTTGGGGAATCTCAGCAATCCGCCAGCTTGAGGCTGTGATTTGTTGCGATTGTTGAGCGGGTTCCGTAGGCTGAGCGTCAGCGGATATCGACGGACAAAGTAGAAGATTCGGTAGAACTTTGTCTAAGGCGATGCGCGTTTGCGATGTAAGTACCACGGAATCAAACGTCCCCGTAGTTCAACGGATAGAACAAGGGTTTCCTAAACCTTAAATCCGGGTTCGATTCCCGGCGGGGACAGATCGTGCACGATCGCAGCTTACGCGCATGTCTTCGCCGATCCGATCGAAGCGGCTGATTACCTTTGGCCGGTAGAGCTCTTGTCCGGGTACGGCGGCGGGGTCGGCAGGTCATAGCGTTTCGTCTTTAGCTCGTTTTGGATCTCCTCCAGCGCGCGGTGCAGCTGCTGGTCTTCGCCGCGGAACTCCTTCGCCGGATCGTTGTCGACCACGATGTCGGGATCGACGCCGTAGCCTTCGATGAGCCATTGCTTGCCGTCTTCCGAGTATGGCGCGAACTCCGGTTTCGAGACAGTGCCGCCATCGACGAACGGCAGCGACTGACGGATACCGACGACGCCGCCCCAGGTGCGCTTGCCGATCAGTTTACCCAAGCCTAACGACTTGAAGCGATGCGGGAAGATGTCGCCGTCGGACGAGGAGAACTCGTTCATCAGCGTGACCATCGGTCCGAGGAACGTCTGGTTCGGGTCGACTTGTGGCTGCCCGTTCCGCGCCACCTCGACCATGATGAGGGCGCGGCGCAACCGATCGATGATCAGGGGCGAGACAAACCCGCCGCCGTTCCCGCGCACGTCGACGATCATCGCCTTCTTGCTGATCTGCGGGAAGTATTGCTTCGTGAATTGGTTCAGGCCTGGCTGGCCCATGTCGGGGATGTGGATGTAGCCGACCTCGCCGTTAGTGCGCCTCGCGACTTCCTCGAGGTTCTTCTGCACCCACGCGATGTAGTAGAGCGGTGCTTCATCTGCCGTCGGTATCACCGTGACGTCGCGGGCACCGTCCGCCGCCGGTCTGCTGTTTACCGTCAAGATGACCTGTTTGCCGGCGGTGCCGACGAGCGCCTCGTAGAGATTCGGAAGTGTCGAGACCGGCGTGCCGTTGATGGCGATGATGTAGTCGCCGGCCTTCACGTTCACGCCGATCGCGGTGAGCGGTGAGCGCGTGCGTTCGTCCCAATTCTCGCCGGGCAGAATCCGGTCGATGCGATATGCGCGCGATGCCGGATCGCGAGAAAATTCGGCGCCGAGCAGGCCGACTTTGATGCGCGGCGTCTCCGGGCGTTCGCCGCCTGCCGTGTAGGCGTGGCCGACGTTCAGCTCGCTGATCAACTCGGAGATCAGGTAGGTGACGTCGTTGCGGTGATTCACGAATGGGAGGAGCGCGGCGTACTTATCGCGCTGCGCCTTCCAATCGACGCCATGCATGTTTGGCGCGTAGAAGAAGTCGCGCATGTGGCGCCATGCTTCATTGTAGATCTGCGCCCACTCGGCATGGCGGTCGAGCTGCATGTCGAGCCCGTCGAGCTTCAGCTTGAAGTCTTTGCCGGCCTTCTCGTCCTTCAACTCGAGCTTCTCTTTCGGCAGGTCGACGATCGCGTAATCCTTGTCGACTTTAACGAGCATCTTCTTGCCGTCGGTCGTGATCTGGTAGCTGTTCACCTGGCCGAGGACAGTCTCCTTGCGGTCTTCCAGGCTGTAGCTGGCGAGATGGGATTTCCGCGCGTCGGGATTTTCATCCTCGCCGCCCCGATCGTCCGCGAGTGTTCGTCGCAGATAGAAGATGCGATCGCCGACCATGCGCAGATCGCCGTAATCGCCGGGCTGAATCTTTAGCGCAACGAGCCGGTCGTGGATTCCATCGAGATCGACCTTCACGACCGGCGGGGCTTTCGGCTCGTCGGGTTTCTTCTCTTTGTCCTCCTTCGCCGGAGAAGCTTTCTTGTCCGCGGTGACCGCAGGCGAAGGTGAAGCGCCGGCCACAGCAGCGGCGTCCTTCTTTTCGTCCTTGCCGACCTCATCACTGCGCGGCTCGAGCGGCGACGGCGTGTCTTTGGAAAGCGTCATCATGTAGACGCGGCTCATATCGCGATAGACGTTCGCGAAATCGCCCTGGCTGAAGGTCGGCTTGAAGTCGCGACTGGAGACGAGCAGCAGGTATTTTCCGTCGTCGTTGAACACCGGGTCGCCGGACGCATACCAGTCGTCCGTCACCGGCGTCGGCTTCTTGTCGCGAACCGAGAAGACAAACACGCGCGGCAACCCATTTTCCTCCGGGCGCTCCCACGCGATCCACTGGCTATCAGGCGACCAGCTGTAGCTGCGGATCTCCCCCCATTTGTCCTGATCGACCAACGTGACCGCTTTGCTGCCGACATCGACGTAGCGCAGCCGCAGCAGGCGATCGGACCAGAGCAGCTTCGTGCTATCAGGCGACCAGATCGGGCGGTAGTAATACGTGTCGGCTCCGCTCGTGATCTGTTGCGGCTCGCCTTTGCCATCCTGCGGGCTGATGTAGAGCTCGTTCTCACCCGTCACATCGGAGTTGTAGGCAATCCACTTGCCATCGGGCGACCAGACGGCGTCGCGCTCGTGCGCGTTCGACGTGCGGGTCAGATTGCGTGCTGTGCCTTCTTTGCCGGGCACGGAGTAAAGCTCACCGCGCGCGACGGCGATCGCTCGTTTGCCATCGGGCCCGGGTGCGATGGAGCCAACATGCTTGCTAGCATCGACCAGCGCCGCGCGGCCCGAAGCGAAGTCTTCCTTGATCGTGATCGGCACCGCCGCCGCCAGTCCGCTGGCGAGATCGTAGCGCCAGATTTGCCCGGCTTGCTCGAACACGATCGCATCTTTGCCGATCGACGGGAACTTGATGTCCCAATCCTTGAAGCTCGTCAGCTGTTTCGTCTCTTTCGTCCCCAGATTGGTCGAGTAGAGATTCATCCGCCCGTCGCGATCGGAGATGTAGTAGACGCGATTGTCGGGACCCCACATCGGGATGATGTCCTGCCCCTCGTTGTTGGTCAGGTTCTCGGTCGTGCCGGCCTTGAAGTCGTGAATCCAGACATCGTCGGCCATGCCGCCGCGGTAGTTCTTCCAAGTGCGGAACTCACGGAAGACGCGGTTGAACGCGATCTTCGAGTCGTCCGGCGAGAACGACAGAAACCCGCCGCGCGGAATCGGCAGCTGCTGCGGCAGCTCGGCGTCGAGACCGACCGTGAAAAGCTGGCCGATGAACGCGTTGAAGGTTTTCATGCGCGAGCGGAAGACGACGAGCGGCTTCGTGTTCTGCCACGTCATCACGATATTGTTCGGACCCATCCGGTCCGAGATGTCGTCGCGGCCGAGAGTGGCGGTGGTCGTGAGGCGCTTCGGTGCGCCGCCATCGCCGGGCATGACATAGACCTCCGTGTTGCCTTCGTAGTGCGACGTGAATGCGAGCTGCGTGCCATCCGCGGAAAAGCGCGGAAAGGAAGTGTA
>DATHXZ010000653.1:0-10505 GCA_035459405.1 Chthoniobacterales bacterium | reverse complement strand
CCTTCCGGCGGCAGCGGTGGCAGCACCACGACGCCGTCCGTCTCGCCTGCGATCTTCGACGCCTGCACGAACGCGCTGAACGAGCTGCAAAAAGTCAGCGGTGTGGCAGACGCACGCGGCGCTAACTGGACCGATGCCTGCAAGAAGATCGGCATGAACCCGCTCGTCGTGCAGGGAAAATGGCGGGAAGGTTTATCGTCCAGCGGCGCCGGTGGCGTGCAGTTCGCGGAAGTGGAAGTCGACACCGAGACCGGCTTCGTCAACATCCGCAACATTCTCGTCGTGCAGGATTGTGGACTCATCGTTAATCGGCTGACCTGCGAGAGCCAAATCAACGGCGGCGTCATCCAGGGGATCGGCTACGCGTTGTATGAAGGGCGGGTGATGGATCGCGCGACGGGCGTCGTGCTCAATCCGAATTTCGAATACTACAAGCTGCCGAATGGCGCGGATGTGCCGCCGATCGACATCGTTCTTCTGGATATGCCCGAACGCGGCGTCATCGGAGTCGGCGAGCCGTGTCACATTCCAACGGCAGCGGCGATCGCGAATGCAGTCGCGAATGCGATTGGCGTTCGCATCACGACCCTGCCAATCACGCCCGACAAAGTACTCGCCGCGCTCGGCAAAGTGCCGGCGCCGAAAACGATGGCCGGTGTGCAATGGCTCGATGATGCGTTTGCGCTCGTGCGGTCGCTGCCTGGCCGAGTCGTCGAGGAGTTTACCGTATGAAGGCGTTCGAATACGTCACCGCCCAGACGCCGCAGAGCGCGAGTGAGCTTGCGGGCAAAGACGGGCGCTTCATTGCCGGCGGCGTCGACATCCTCGGCGAGATCAAGGACCGCATCGCAGAACCGAAGCGGCTCGTCAACGTCAAGGCGTTGCCGAACTCGCGCGACATCAAGCCGGGCGATCAATTCTGGACGATAGGCGCCAATGTCACGGTTGCTGACTTAGCGGCGCACGGTGGCATCGCCAAAGCATTCCCCGGGCTCGCGCAGGCAGCCGCGGAAGTCGGCTCACCGCAAATCCGTAACGTGGCGACGCTCGGCGGAAATCTCGCGCAGCATTCGCGCTGTTGGTACTACCGACATCCCGACGTCCGCTGTCTCAAGGAAGGCGGCTCCACCTGCTACGCGCGGGAAGGGGAAAACAAGTTTCACTCGCTCTTCACTGGCAATCCGTGCATCAGCCCGACGCCTTCGAACCTTGGCGTCGCATTGACGGCGCTCGATGCGACGGCGCACGTGCAGCGCGGCGGGAAAGCGGTGAAGATGCCGATGCGCGAACTGTATGATAAAGCATGGACGAACCCGCTCGCGCACAATTCACTCGATCCTTCCGATCTGATCCTGCACGTCGAAGTTCCCGTGCAGAAAACGCGCAGCGCCTACATGCAAATGGCGGAGAAGCACGATTTCGATTGGGCGCTCGTCAGTTGCTCGGCCGCCGCGCGCATCGACGGCGGCAAGCTGACGAACGTGCGCGTCGTTCTCGGCCAGGTTGCGCCGGTGCCATATCGGTCCGAGGAAGCAGACAAGTTCCTCGAGGGCAAGTCGCTCGACGACACGGTCGCGGGCAGAGCCGCCGATCTGTTGCTCGAAGCCGCGACACCCTTCGCACACAACGCCTACAAAGTGCCGCTCGCGCGCGCGTTGATCAGACGAACACTCCAGAAGCTCGTCGCCTGACAAAATTCTATTCGGTTGCGCTACCATGGTTCTCGCCCGCCGATCTAAGCCCGTCTCCCAGAGCAAAGCGCCAGAAAACTGGCGCACTCCACGACGCTGACGCGACCTTGCGGCGTTCGCTCTGCGCTTGCGTCTTGTGCGGCGGTATTCCGCCGCTTTCGCTCCAGCGCCGCACATCACCTGTGCCGAAGCCATGCTGGCGCAAGCCTAAGCGGGTAGACGAATGGAACAGCCAACCCCCTGCCGCTTCCTGCGCACAAAGAAGATGTATGTCTCGTGCCAGGAGGAGGCCGCGTTCTCCGACAAGTTCGATCCGAATTCGTTCTCGCACTGCTGGTGCAATCGTACCATGACCGAGGTTGGCGAGGACGATAATCTCGTCAGCTTCCGCGGTTGCTCGTCCGAGCTGCGTCCCTGCTATCAGCCGCTGTGAGCCCGCAGCTCCAGGAGGTTGCACGCGAGTTCATGCGCCGGCGCGGGCGCGAAACGCTCGCCCTTGCGAAACTCGTCCGCACAACCGGCTCGAGCTTCCTTCCAGCGGGCGCGCGCATGCTGATCACACAAGGCGGGGAAACGTTTGGCCTGCTGAGCGGCGGGTGCATCGAAGAAGAGGTCGCAGCCAAAGCGCAAAGCGTGATGGCAACCGGCACACCATGTTTGCTCACGTTCGACACACGTCCGCGATTCGGTTGCAGCGGCTCGCTCGACATCACGGTCGAGAAGGTCGACGTGAATGACGCTTTTCTGCTCGCCCTGCATCGATGCATCGAGGAGCGCGTCGGATTTGTCGCAGGCCACGCGGCTGTGGAGCCACCGCTTCAACTTGTAATTACTGGCGATGGACCGGACGGCGTGCCGCTCGCATCGATCGCGCGCACGATCGGTTGGAAGGTCGTAACCGTGCGCGAACCGCAGGACGTTCGCGCAGACGCTTGGACTGCCGCGGTCGTGAAGACGCACAACTACGGCCGCGATTTTGCGTTCCTGCGCGCGTGGTTGCCGCTGGATCTGCCTTATATCGGGCTCGTCGGATCGAAGAAGCGCAAAGAGCAGCTCGTTGCAGCGCTAATCGATCTTGGTGCCGACCTCGAACAGACGCGCACAATCCACGGGCCTGCCGGTCTCGATATCGGATCAGCGACACCGGAAGAGATTGCGCTATCGATCGTGGCGGAGATCCAGGCCGTCCTCGCTGCGCGCCCACACTATTCGCTGCGCGACCGAAAGAGCCACAACCGAACCGTTTCGACGAAGCAACTGGCTGCAGCAGGTTGAAGCGCAACATCGCTGTTGTCGTGCTCGCCGCCGGTTCGTCCAGCCGGATGGGCACAGCGAAGCAACTGCTTCGTATCGGCTCACGCACGTTGCTTCGGCACAGCGTGGAAGAGGCAATCGCCGCAGCTGGCGTGGACGCGACGTTCATCACGGTTGGGTCGGAGGCCGAACGGATGCGCGTTGAGCTGTCTGACCTGTCCGTCACGATCATCGAGAACACAGGTTGGGCCGCAGGAATCGGCACCAGCATTGCGACCGCTGCGCGTCTAATTATGCAGCAGCAGCCGGAGTTCACCGGAGTGGTTTTGATGACGTGCGATCAGCCGCACGTTTCCGCGGCGACGATCGATCGGCTGATTGCTGCGCACGAGGCTTCCGCGAAGCCGATTGCAGCATCGGCCTATGCGGGAACGATCGGAGTGCCTGCAGTGTTCAGCCGCGCCTACTTTGACGAGCTGGCGCAGCTGCGACCTGACAAAGGCGCGAAGGATATTCTGCTCCGCCACCCCGAAGACGTCGCCGTGGTGGAATTCGAACCCGCCTCCGTGGACCTCGACAGGCCGGCTGATTATGAGCGCTTCGCGCGCAGCGGCGTCACTTCTTAACGATCTCGCCGCACTCGAGCATCTTCTTGCCCATGTACGGGTTTTCCATTTTGGACGTGGTCTGCATCCAGACGCCGTTCTTCACCATCGGGCAATTCATCACGTAAAAGCCGCGCCGACCCTGCATGAGCTTCGCGACCTCGCCACTAATCACGCCGAACGCCGCGCGCGCGTCGTCGATCGACTCACTCGCCGCGAGCTTCTCGGCGGCGTCAATCATCGGTTTCGATCCGGCGAATTCTTCCTGAACGGCGGTCACAAGGTTTGTCGCGCCGTTCTTGGCTGCGGCAAGATCGTCCGCTGCGAGCGCGGCGCGAACCATCTCATACTGTTCGAGCGTCTTCGGGTGTTTCGTCTCAGCAGCGGATGCGACGGCGACGATCGAGAGGAAGGTAATGAGGAAAGCAGAAAGGAAGCGCATGAGAGAGTATGCCTCAGCGGCGTCGTTTATCCAGCGGCCTGCTGAATGCCGGTGCGATGGTCGCCGATGTTGATGCACTGCAAGCGCAGATACTGGGCAGGCGAAGCGCTTGCCCTACAATTCAGCCGCCGGCGTGTGCGAGGAATCGATGCAAGCCGCTGCGCATTTGCGCAGCGCCGTGGCTGCATCGTGCTGCGTCAGGCAGATGTAGGCGAGCCGGACGTGATCGCGATGGCGGAAGTTAGCCGGCGCGATTGCGCACCGCTCGAAGGCCCTCGAGGAACTGACGATCGGATGCGTCGAGCTCGTTGAGTTTCGACGCATAGGCAACTCACCGCCGCCCCTTCACGTACTCGACGATCTTCTGCGTGTTGCCTTTGGCTGCCCAGACCACCCGAAGGAAATCGGCGGGATGTACGTCGTGCGCGCGGAAGAACTTCCGATCGCCGCCGCAGCAATACATCAGGTCGTTAGGCATCTCACCGCGAAGCCGCGCCTTCGCCTTCGGTATGATGCGCGGCAGCCAGACGATTCCGTCGAGCTCATCCGTCTTCGCGGGCAACTTCGCGACATCGATCGTCTTCTCGCTCCACTTGCCGCCTTGCTCGTGCAAAAAGTAATCGCGCCGCACCGCCGTGATCAGCAGCGCCGTTTCCCAGTCGAGATCGGCTGAGTCTTCCGCGTAGTCGTAGAGCTCCATTGGCTTCGCGCCAAAGTCGCGCAGCACACCGACCTCACGCGGTGTAAACATCAGCTCCACCTTGCGCACCTCGTTGCGGTACTTGACCTGCGCCTTGTCGTACAAGTCACGGAAGCGCTGCTGCCAGCCGTAGTTGATGGTCTTCATCGTGCGAAACTTACATTATTCCGTACTGCGTCGTTTGCCGGTTCCGGGAAGCGACCGTGATGGTCTGCTACTTTTGCACCGAGAAAGGCGTCGAGTAGCTGACGTTCTCCCACGCAAGCTTCAGCTCGCCGCCACCACCGTCGGTCTTTTCGACGGAGATCGTGAACTGCTCGGCAGGCTCCGCGAGGGTGTTCTTCTTCAAGTCGACACGCGCGAGATCCTGCTTCTCGTCGTGTTTCGTGCCCCACTGACCGGTCTGCTTGTTGATGATGAGTTTCGCGCCGTTCTCGTCTGGTAAGGTGAAGAGGGAATATGTGCCGGCTGGGATCGTTGTGCCGCCGATCTCAAGCGCCTTGTCGGCTGTAAGCAGGGTGGCTTCGTCCGCACCGGTCCGCCACACTTTGCCGAAGGGCACGAGACCGCCCCAGATCTTCCGCGTCTCACCGGTCTTCGGGTCCTTGGTGAAGGGACGGCCGTAAACGACGGTGATCGTTGCTCCGTCGACGGACGTGTTCACCGTCTCGTGTGGGCTGTTTCTCTTTTGCTGCGCTGGCAGCGTGAGCGCCGTGACGAGCAGGGCCGACAAGGTGACGAGGGTGAGCTTCATACGTGTGTTGTAATGGAACAATGCGGCGGCGATCAAGCCGGGTCGCGCGAGCGCGTATTTGGCCCGAGCAACTCGAATCCCTCCGAGCGGGCGACATACGTCGCGGCAGTGAGGTCGCCGCTGACGTTGAGCACGGTTCGGCACATGTCGAGAATGCGGTCGACACCGAGAATGATGGCAATCAACGCGGGGTTCACGCCGTACGTGGCGAGCATGATGATGATGAATGGAATCGACGCGCTTGGCACACCCGCCGTGCCGATGCCACCGAGGATGGCGAAATAGGCAATCCCGAGCTGCTGCCAGATCGTGAGGTCGATTCCGGCGAGCTGCGCGAGGAAGAGAACGGTCACGCCTTCGTAAAGAGCGGTGCCGTTTTGGTTCGCCGTCGCGCCGACGGTGAGAACGAAGCCGTTGATCTCGCGAGGGACACCGAGATTTTCCTCTGAGACGCGCAACGCAGTCGGCAGTGTGGCGTTCGACGAAGAAGTCGAGAACGCAGTCAGCATCACGGTTTTGATCCGGCGGAAAAACTCCATCGGGCTGATGCGCGAGAGGAACCACACCGAGAGCGAGTAGACGCCGAACATGTGGAGCGCGAACCCGAGGAGCGCCGTGACGACGAACCAGCCGAGCGCGCTGAGCAGATCGAGACCAAACCGCGCGGTATTGTTGAAGAGGAGACAAGCGACTGCGAATGGCGCGATCTTCATGATCATGTCGATGATCTTGCAGCAGATCTCGAAGAGCGCCTGCAAGGCGGCGAGCAGCGGCGCGGTGACTTCCGGGCGGACGAGTGTGGCCGCGACGCCGAGCAGCACAGCGAACAGCATTAGATGCAGCATGTTCGGCGTTTCGGTCTGCCGCTCTTCGCCGGCGCGGATACCTGCGACTGCGGCGATTGGATTCGACGGCACGAGCGTCTTCACCACCTGCATCAATCCGGACTCGGGTGTGGCCGGCTTCTTGGTAGCGTCGGCGACCTGCTTCGCCGCGTCGCTGCCGTAGCGTTCTTCCAGTCCAGCGCGCGTCGCCGGATCGACACGTTCGCCGGGGCGGATCGTATTGGTGACGGCGATGCCGATCACTACGGAAAGCGCCGAGATCACCAAGGTGTAGACAAAACACTTCAGGCCAACCCGGCCGAGCTTCCGCACGTCGCCGATGCCAGCGACGCCGACGACAAGCGACGAGAACACGAGCGGGACAACGATCATCAATAGCAGCCGCAGGAAGAGCGTGCCGATCGGCTCGGTGATGTTGGCGACCGTCCAGACCACGCGCGGATCATTTCCTCCGAACGCCATGTTCGCGGCGACGCCGGAGACCACGCCGACAACGAGGCCGATGAAGATGCGGGTGTGCAGCGGCATGCCTTTCGGCTTGTCCGCCGTCTCGTCTTCGAGGTCCGTCGTTGTTTCGCGGTCGAAGCTGTCGGAACCCGGCGAATCGGCCGGACGGTTGTCGTTAGGGGCAGCCATCGAGGAAGAGAGAACGTCCAACGTTGAACGTCCAACGTCCAACGTTCAATGGCGAAGGTGGGGCAATTCCGTGGCGAAGTAAGTCCAGCTGATCAGTAGCAGTTGCACCGGAATACGCGCGAGGAGGTAGACTGGGCCAAGTTCGTGCCCGCCGAAGTCGGCGCGGTGCATGGCAGCGTAGATGTTGACCGGCAGGAAGGCGACGAGCATGACGATCAAGCACACACCTGTCAGTCTTCGCGAGCGCGGGACCCAGATCCCGATCGCGCCAAGCAACTCGAGGATTCCGGTGAGGTAAACCAGCTCGACGCGATATGGAATGGATGGTGGCATCATCAAGGCAAGCGCGGCGGTTTTGATGAAATGACCGATGCCGGTGAAGGCGAAGAATACGGATAGCGCGATGCGAGCGCGCTGGCGCCGGGTACACGCGAGTGCCGGAATGAACCGGCCAGCCACGGACATCGCGACATACGGCGCGATCAGGATCAGGACCAGATAGAGCAGCTGCAAGCGTCAACAGCCAAGCACCGAATCGAGAACTCCGCGGCAGGCGCTTGACACAAGCGCCTCTACAAGCGCTGGCGCGCAGGGTGGTGCGACGGTCACACGATTATTCCACGCAGGTGCGGCCAGAATGTGAGCGCGCCGATGATGACCGCGCCGATCGCGGTGAGCAGCACCGCGGCGGCCGCCACGTCCTTCGCCTGGCACACGACAGGGTGGAATTCCTTCGTGGTCGCGTCAGCGAGGAACTCGAACGCGGTATTGAGCGCTTCCGCAGTCCAGACGGACGCACAGGCGAGCACGATCCAGCACCACTCTGCGCGTGAAAGCCCGAAATACACGCCCGCGGCGATCGCGATCACCGTCGCGACGGCGTGAATCCACGCGTTGTGCTGCGTGCGCAGCGTCAGCCAGATGCCGCGGAATGCATAGCGGAAGCTGCGGATCCGGCCGGTGAATTCAAACGGGCGTTGCATTGCACGCGGGCGCTTCGCACAGCGAAGCGGCTATAGCCCTAACGAGTGCGGATGCCTTCGGCAACGTTGACGCGGAAGGTCTGCTTCATCTTCGTTTTGCCGAAGGTGAGCTCCGCGGTGTAATCGCCGCCGGCAACCAGACGCTTCGCGTCGACGCCGCCGTATTCGGTTAGCACATCTTTCGTCGGGCGCAGGTCCCACGTGAGACGGGTGACGCCTTGCGTCGCGGGCGACTTGAGGTTCGCGACCGGCGCGCCGGCTGGGTTTGTGATCGCGATCTTGATCTCGTCGCCGGTGAATTCTTTCACCCAGACGTTGAAGATGGCGCCTTCCGGCGGGTTCTTGCCGCGGAATTCGGCCTTGCCGGCCCAATCCGTCCAGCCGCCGAGCAGATAAGCGCCGTATGCCGACCCAACGCTGAACAAGTGCGCAGGCTGCGCCGCGATGTCCGGCGTCAGCTCACGCAGCGGTCGCGTGTCATCGAGAATGCCGAGGCTGCGGCCGTGGGTCGCGATGACGAGATCAGCCGTGCGCGGATGGATCTTCAGGTCATCGACGCGCACCGCCGGCGCGTCGGCGATGCGCATCCACTTCGCGCCTGCATCGAACGATGCGTAGACGCCGAAGTGTGTGCCGACATAAAGGAGCCGCGGGTTCACTGGGTCTTCGCGGATCACCTCGACCGGGGCATAGTTCGGCAGCCCCTCTCCGACGATGCTCTCCCAGGTCGCGCCGCGGTCCGCCGTCCGCATCATCATCGGGCGATCATCGCCGGCGCGGTAATCGTTCAACGCCACATAGGCGATCTTCGGATCGTGCGCGCTGGCCTCAATCCGGACGATCCATTTGCCGCGGACCGGCTCGGGCAGGTTCTGCGTTAACTCAGTCCACTTGCCGCCGTCGTCCTCCGTGACCCAGAGGCGCCCGTCATCTGTCCCGGCCCACAGCATGCCAGCCTTGGCGGGTGATTCCGCGAGCGAGTAGACAACGCCGAAGTTCTCTGCGCCGCTGCCGGTCGCGGTCGTGCGTTCCGGATCGTTGTGCGTCAGGTCGGGGCTGATGAGTCCGAACTTCTCGCCGCGATCGGTCAGCCGAAACACACGATTGCCGGCGAGATAAACGATGCCGGGCTTGTGCTTGCTCATGAAGAGCGGCGAGTTCCAATGGAAGCGGTAAGCAGGCTGGCCTTCCGCCGGTTCGGGGCGGAGGTCCTTCATTTCACCGGTCCGCAGGTTGATGCGGTGGATGTTTCCTTGCTGGCTCTCGGCGTAGAACATGTCGCGATCAGCCGGATCGAAAGCGACGTAAAATCCGTCGCCGCCACCGAGCGTCGTCCAATCGGCGTTGATGATGCCGTCTTTCGTTTGTGCGCCGCTTGGGCCGACCCAGTTGGTGTTGTCCTGTAAGCCGCCGGCGATGCGGTAGTACGGCTGCGTATCGTCGAGCGTGATGCGGTAATACTGGCCGGTCGGAATGCGCGCGAGGTGCTCCCAGCCTTTGCCAGCGGAGTAGCTCGAGTAAACGCCGCCGTCCGTGCCTAACAACAGCCGCTGATTTACCGGCGGCTTGGCCGGCTTGTTCTTGTCTTCCGGCTTCGGCGGTTTCGGAGCAACCGTGGTGCCGGGCAGAATGGCGAGCGCGTGGCAATCGGGATGCACCTTTTCCGTGTGGTCTTCGCGGAAGTTCCGGCCGCCGTCGTCCGAGACGAGCAGCGCAAAACCGAGCACGTAAACGCGCTGATCGTTGGCCGGATCGATCTTGATCTCGCTGAAGTAAAACGGCCGCGGATTGATGTCGTTCATCCGGGTCCAGGTTTCGCCCGCGTCTTCGGAGCGGAAGACACCGCCCGCCTTGCTGTGGATGTCGCGAATGTCGTTCGCGCCGCCTTCGTCGCTCTGAACGATCGCCATCAAGACCTTCGGATTACTCGCGGAAATCGCCAGGCCGATGCGGCCCGTCTGGCCGGGGAGGCCGCCACCGAGTTTCTTCCAGGCACCGCCGCCATTTGTCGTCTTGAAAATGCCGCCGGCATCTTCGCCGTTCGTGGCCGAGACGCCGTAGGTAAAGCTCCAGGCCGTGCGTTGCCGTGCGTATAGCGAGGCGTAGAGAACCTCGGGATTCGCCGGATCCATCACCACGTCGCTGGCGCCGGTGCGCGCGGCGCTCGGACCAGCAGCCTGTAATACTGGCTTCCAGCTTTTCCCGCCGTCAGTCGTCTTGAAAAGCCCGCGCTCGCCGCCATCCGCCCAGAGGTGGCCGGACGCAGCGACGTAGGCGGTTTCCGGGCTTTTCGGATGAACGAGCACCCGCCCGATGGCGCGGCTCTCGCTCAAACCGACATGCTGCCAGTTCGCGCCGCCGTCCGTGGAGCGATAAACGCCGCGGCCCCACCCGGCGGAGTTGCGATCGGTCGCTTCGCCCGTCCCCACCCAAAGCACGTCGGAGTCCGAAGGTGCGATCCCGATCGCACCGATCGAAAGGGTCGCTTCCTTGTCGAAGATGGGGTCGAAAGTCGCACCGTTGTCGCCGGTCTTGAAGAGGCCGCCGGTGCCGAACCCGACATAGAACAGCCCAGGGTTTCGCGGATCGATCGCG
>DATHXZ010000652.1:0-1972 GCA_035459405.1 Chthoniobacterales bacterium | reverse complement strand
TGGGAGGACTTCTACCCGCCGGGCGCAGAGCCGAATGGCGGCACGGTGATCCGGCGTTTCCCGGTCGATCTACCGCGCAATCCCGATGCGTTTAACCGGCTGTCGGCATTCATGTTCGAGAACCAGGCTGGCAGCAGCCTGCGAGAGCAGGAGGAATGGATGCGAGCGCAAGGCCCCATGTCCAGCGCGCTCTTTGAATACCTCGCGGCGGAGAAAGAGAACTATGATGCGTTCGTCTTCTTCGGCTACCTCTATGCCACCACTTACTTCGGGCTGCCGCTTGTGAAGGAGAAGGCTTATCTCGCCCCGCTCGCACACGATGAGTGGCCGATTTACTTCGGAATGTGGGACCGCCTCTTTGCCCTCCCGCAGAGATTGATGTTTAATACGATCGCGGAACGCGACTTCATCCGCCGCCGATTCCCGAAGCTGCCGCTGGCGGGCAGAACGGTTGGGGTCGGCATTGAGCCGCCCGCGCCGGTAGATCGCGAGGCATTCGCCAAGCGATATCAGCTACCCGAGCCGTTCCTCCTGTACGTCGGGCGCATCGACGAAGCCAAAGGCTGCAAGACGCTGTTCGAATACTTCATGCGGGCGCGCGCGGAAGCGCTCATTGATCAAAAGCTCGTGCTCATCGGCAAGGAGGTGATGCCGGTGCCGTTTCACGACGACATCATCCATCTGGGCTTCGTGAGCGATCGGGAAAAATGGGAAGCGATGGCTGCGTGCGATTGGCTGGTGGTCCCTTCGCCGCACGAAAGCTTATCGATGGTGCTGCTCGAAGCTTGGACGATGCGCCGCCCCGCGCTGGTGAACGCAGCATGTGCAGTCCTCCGCTCGCAATGCGAACAGGCGAATGGCGGAATGTGGTACGACAGCTACGAGGAGTGGCTGACGGTGCTGAAGAACATCACTCCTGCGGAAAAGGAGAAGCTGGGCCAGCAAGGCAGCGCATTTGTGACGGAAAGATATTCGTGGGAACGAGTGGAGAACGATTACCTGGAAGTGCTTTCCGAGCGCGCAAGCGAAACCGGCCGACGCACCGCACGGGACGCCGATTCGCCCTTGCGACCAGCAGGGGCGGGCGGCAAGAGTCCCTAGTGGAGCCGGATACGCCCGCATCCTGAGAAGCCGATGAGCAGCAACGCCACAGCCGATGATCTAGTCCGCCTCTTCCGCTCGGAAGCGGTGAAGCGGCGCGACGGCACAGCGGCTGCAGCGGAACCACCGGCGCGGCTGAATTTGCCGGCAGTCCGCGATCTTCCGGCCGTGCGTGAGCTGCCGCGAAACGGGACCGCGCCCTACGTTGACGCAGCGCCACAGGAGCCGCGGCTGAGAGAATGGATCGAGCAGATACACGGCGATCTGGCGGCGCTTCGATCGGCGCTGCAACCACTCACGGAGGATCTCCAACTCCGGGCGAATGATCTCACAGAGCAGCTCTACCAAAGCCGGCGCGCAGCAACCGACCAACGCGAGGAGCTGAAGGAAACGCGTTGGAACCTGATGAACGTGGCGGAGGACGTGAGCACGATCACCGCGCGAGTGGACAATCTGCACGGGGAGATCGCTCGCGTCTCGGACGGTATCGCGCAGGTATCGGGGCTTGCAGCGACGCTTGAAGCCCAACTAGCCGCAACAAACCAGAAGACGTCCGACATCGCCATCGCAGTCGCACGTGCCGTTCAGACAAACTCCGACGCGCTCGGTCGCGTGGAAGAACGGCTGGCGAACGAAGCAGTCTACATGAAAGCGCAGCTCTCCCGCCTACGAGCAATGCTCGATGACGCGAAACGCCCAGCTTCGAAAAGTGGACGAGGCGTAGGCAAAGCTGCGGCCGAAAGCCATGCAAGCGACGAGGACATCGACGCGTTCTATCTCGCTTTCGAGAACGAATTCCGCGGCAAGCGCACCGAAATCAAGAAGCGGCTCAAGGTTTACCTGCCTTTCCTCGCCGGAGCGGACATTCGCG
>DATHXZ010000651.1:0-1898 GCA_035459405.1 Chthoniobacterales bacterium | reverse complement strand
TCGTTCAGTTCCTTGTTGAGCGCCGGTGCGACGTAAATCTTCTCCAGCGCTTCCTGCACCGCGGCGCTCGAGACGACGATGGTGCGGTTGACGCGCTGATCGAAGCCATACGAGCCGCCAAGTGAATGGATATTGCCGTCGAACGCAGCGCCGAGGACGGAGCCATCCCGCGCGACCACGGGCGAACCCGAATTGCCGCCGATGATGTCATTCGTGGTGGTGAAATTGTAGACGGTCGGCTTCTCGATCTTCTCTTCGGCGGCGCCGATCTTCTTTGCGAGATTGTACGGGAACGCGCCGGTCGCGCGGTCGAACAAGCCGTCGAAATTCGTAGCAAATGGCACTTCTTTGCTGCGCTCCTTCCAACCTTCGACCGCGCCGTATGAGATGCGCAGCGAGAAGGTCGCGTCGGGATAAACTGATTCGCCGAACGCCGCAAAGCGAGCTTTCGCCAGCTTCGCCTGTGCAACGGTGACCGGCCCGTCGTATTCAGCGCGATAGCGGTCCAACACCGGGCGCGCGTGTTTCTCCACCGCGAGCGCAAACTGAATCATCGGATCCTGCGACGCCTGCACGGCTTTGAGGCCGCCGTTCCAAAGTTCTTTCCGCACCTTCGCATCCGCGAGCTTCGTTCCGCTGACGAGACGCTTCGCGAGTTGCTCGGGGGATTCTTTGCCGAGCAAGTCTTTCACGCGCGGGTCGTCCGCAGTGAGAAGCTCGCGCGTCTTCGAGAGCCAGAATGCCATCGTCATCTCCTCCAGCCAGGGGTAGGTCGGCTTCTCGTCCGTGAGTGTCTTCTCGAGCAGCGGCAGACGCGACTCGGCGTAGGCGGGGAGGCGGTCGGCCGCTGGTTTCTCGCGTTCGATCGCGCCGCGGACCAGCTCCCGCGCATACATGTAAAGATCAGTCCGCCAGCCGGGGCGCTCCTCGAGCATAAAATACTCGGTGAAGTAAGTGCTGAACGAGGCGACCGCCTTGTCGATTTCGCTCCACGGATCGCCGATCTCCGCATTTCCTTTCGAGCGGCTGCGCAGTTCGCCTTCCGCTTTCGTCAGCCGCTCGCGGAATTCGTCATCGCGCAGCGCCTGCCACTGGCCGATGAAAACCTTGTAGCTGTTTTCAACGCCGTGCAGGCGGTCGTTGCCCGTGCGGCCTTTCTCCTGGTCGTCATCCATTTCGGCAAGGAGTCTGCCGCGATACTCCGAGGCCAGCGGCACCAGGACGGGGAAGTACGTGTCGCGTCGAAAATCAAACTGCGCGTCGGTGAAGAGTCGCTGCGTGCTGCCGGGATTGCCGACGACAAATGTCGGCTCGCCTCTCTCGGGCGCGCGCGGGTTCCACTTCAGGAATTGCGGTGTCGCCGCCGGCTTGCCGTTCTCGTAGACGCGCAGGAATGCGGCATCAAGGTTGTAGCGCGGGAAGTTGAAGTTATCGGGATCGCCGCCGAAGAATGCCGCCTGTTGCTCGGGGGCCCATGCCAGCCGCACGTCGGAATATTTGCGATACCGGTAGAGCTTGTATTGCCCGCCACCGTAGAGCGTCACGACCTGGCAACGCTCCTTCTCCTTGTCGGTGCACGACTCGGTCTCGATCGCGGCGGTCTCCGCGTCGCGCGCTTTCGCCAGGTCGGCTCCGGTTTTCTTGCCGATCGCGTTCTGCACGCGCGGGCTGACGTCGCTGATGGATGTGACGACTTCCGCCTGCTGGCCCGGGCAGAGGCGTTCCTCCTCGCGGCTCTGCGTGATGAAGCCGTTCTCGATGTAGTCCTGCGCCGCCGTCGAGAGGTTCTGCACGCAGGTGGCGACGCAATGGTGGTTCGTAAGCACGAGCCCGTCGGGCGAGACGAACGAAGCAGAGCAACCGCCGGTCAGCCGCACGGCCGCCGCCTGCACGCGGTC
>DATHXZ010000650.1:0-8652 GCA_035459405.1 Chthoniobacterales bacterium | reverse complement strand
GGGCGTCGGCTCGGTTCGGCGGCTGTGGCGACGGCTTCGTACGGGACTGCGCTCGTGCTGCTGGGGCTGCTGATCATGCTGGCGAATTCGTTCTTCACCGAATTGCTGCCGCGCTACACCGTGCCGATGTTCGAGCTGACGTATTTGTCGCTCGTGCTGCTGGTGGGACAAACCCTCGAGATCGTGCGCACCGGCGGCGAAGCGCCACTCGCATGATGATGAAAACTCCTGCTCTCTCATTCACTCTCTCCTTCCTCCTTGCAGCTGCAGCTTGTGCTGCGGAAGCGCCGCCGAAGACCTACTCAGCGGAGGAAGTCGCGGCAGAATCGAAACGCGTGAACGAGTTCTTCGATCGGAAGTTCGATGAAAACATCGCGCGCCATCCGCAGTTTGCGTCGCAGCTCGGGATCAAGATCGGCTACGACAAATGGGAGGATCTCTCGGATTCCTCGAATGCCGAAGACCTCGCGATTTCCCTGCGGAATCTGGCGGAGCTGAAGCGCGATTTTAAGTTCGACGCCTGCGATGCGCA
The DNA here is from genome assembly GCA_035459405.1 of Chthoniobacterales bacterium. GTDB lineage: Bacteria > Verrucomicrobiota > Verrucomicrobiia > Chthoniobacterales > UBA10450 > JACCTI01. The sequence continues at coordinate 8,120 of DATHXZ010000650.1, read as the reverse complement.
GACGCAGCTGAGCTGGCGCTTGTTTGAGCACGACGTGCAGTTGAACGCGGAGGGCTTCCGCTTCCGCATGCACAATTACCCGGTGAACCAGATGTTCGGCTGGCACGCATCGACGCCGACGTTCCTCATGAACATCCACCGGGTCGACCACGTCTCGGATGCCGAGGCGTACATCGCGCGCGTGAACGGCGTGAAGGCGCAGGCCGAACAACTGATTGAGAATCTGCAAACCCGCGCAGAGAAGGGAATCATTCCGCCGAAGTTCGTCTTCCCACTCGTGCTCGATGCCTGTCGGAAAGTGGTCCAGGGGCGGCCATTCGACGAGACGGCGACAGACAGCGCGTTATTGGCCGACTTCACGAAGAAGGTCGGCGGCTTGAAGGATGTCGATCAGGCGACACGGGATCGTTTGCTCGCCGATGCGAACAGCGCGCTGACCACATCGTTCCGCCCGGCGTACGAAAAGCTCATCGCCTACCTCGAAGCGCAGGAAAGAGTCGCGCCGGTGGAAGGCGGCGCGTGGCAATTCCCCGACGGCGCCAATTTTTACGAGATGGCTCTGCGGCGCACCACGACCACGAACCTCTCGGCGGACGCGATCCATGACATCGGGCTAAAGGAGGTCGCGCGGATCCACGGCGAGATGCGCAAGATCATGCAGCAGGTGAAGTTCAAAGGCGACCTGCAGGCAATGTTCAAGTTCATGCGGACTGATCCGCAGTTCTACCTGCCGGACAGCGATGAGGGGCGCGCGGAATACCTGCGCCGGGCGACGACGATCATCGACACGATGCGCGGCCGCCTCGACGAGCTGTTCACCACAAAGCCGAAGGCGGACGTCGTTGTCAAAGCAGTCGAAAAGTTCCGCGAGAAATCCGCGGGCAAAGCGTTCTACCAGCAGCCGGCGCCGGATGGCTCACGGCCGGGCATGTTCTACGTCAACCTCGCCGAGATGAAGTCGACGCCGACATGGGAACTCGAAGGGCTGGCGTATCACGAGGGCATCCCCGGTCATCACATGCAGATTGCGATCGCGCAGGAGCTGAGCGGCGTGCCGAAGTTCCGCAGAATGGGGACGCGTTTCACGGCCTACTCGGAAGGATGGGGGCTCTACACCGAGCTTATTCCGAAAGAGATGGGGCTCTACCAGGATCCATATTCCGACTTCGGCCGCCTCGGCCTCGAACTCTGGCGTGCGGGCAGGCTCGTCGTCGACACCGCTCTGCATCACAAGCGTTGGACGCGCCAGCAGGCGATTGATTACCTGATCAAGAACACGCCGAACTCGGAAGAGGATTGCGTAGAGGCAATCAACCGCTACATCGTCTCGCCGAGCCAGGCGACCGCCTACAAGATCGGCATGCTCAAGATCGTGGAGCTGCGCGAGAAGGCGAAGAAGCAGCTCGGGGCGAAATTCGACATCCGCCAGTTCCACGATGTCGTCCTGACGAGCGGGCCAGTGCCACTCGATGTGCTCGAGGAGTTGGTGAATCGCTGGGTCAAATCCAGGAGCGCGGCTGGATAGAGGCCGGTTACGTCATCGCGAATGCGAAACGATTGAGCTTGGCTCCCCGAAGCCAAGCCAGAGAATATCGGTGGACCTATGAAGAACCGTCTATGTGGCGAGTTCATGAGAGCCGTGCAGCGGCCGGCTGCGAACACACTCGCCGCGGTCGCACTCGTCACGCTCGCCTGGACTGGTGCGCTTCAACAGCACGCCAGCGCTGCGGCCGACGTTCCCGACGCCGCGGCATTGTTCTTCAAAAATCTGACGAGCCTTTGCGGGCAGCGGTTTGAAGGTGCGACGGAGTTTCCTGCCGATGATCCGAACCACCCGCTCGCCGGGAACCTGACCATCACCTTCGAGAGTTGCAGCGAGCGCGAGATCCGCATCCCGCTACAGGCCGGCGAAAACAAGACGCGGACGTGGATCCTTACGCTCAGCGGCGATCGGCTGCTCCTGAAACACGACCACCGGCACCCGGACGGCACCGCTGACGAGGTGACGATGTATGGCGGCTGGGCCACGGAGGGGGACGCTCAGCGGCAGCGTTTTGCTGCCGACGAGGAGACAGCGAAGCTGATTCCGGAGGCTGCGACGAACGTCTGGACGATCGAAATGGACGCGGCGAGGGAGCGAGTCACCTACGCGCTGGAGCGGAACGGCCAACCGCGCTACAAGGCGGTTTTTCGCCTCCGGCCGGCCGCGAAGACGGACGGCAACGCCAGGTAAGCAGCGGCCCCCATTGTCGCCCCTAGCCGTAGCGGCTCCGGCTGCGGCTGCTGCGATCGGCGATCGTTGCATACCGGGAGCCTGTGTGAATTTGCTGGAATATCGGCGGAGGCCCTGACTAGTCTTGCGGCCCCATGAACAACTCCCTTCGTAACACATTTTTGATCCTGTCTGCCTACGTCGTGACCACCGCGTCCGCTGCGAATATGTCGGGTGTCGACATCACCGCGAAAGAGAAGCGAAGCGGCAAAGTCGTATATCAGGGGAAAACGGACGCGGCAGGGAAGTTCGCAACCTCCACCTTGGAGCCCGGTAAGTATCTGATCGAATTGCGTTCCAAAGAGGCGCAGGGATTCCAAGTCGCGCTGGGCGGGACGAAGACGGCCAAACAGGTGAATGCTAAAGATGGCCTCGCGTTCGACATTGAGATCGATCCAGCCTCGAAGGTGAGCGGCAAAGTCACCGGCACGCCGATGAGTGCCGCGCAGCAGCAGGCTACGGCGAAGAACAACAAGAACGTACGCATCATCAACGGCAAACGCTACGTATGGGTGGGCGGCCAGATAGGGAGCCAGATGGGAGGCAAGTGGATCCCGGAGGAAGAAGCCGAAGCCATGAATCCGAACGCTTCACGTCGGAACGCAGGCGAGGGGCTGCAAAGAATGCAGGACTTGGGGGCCCAGGGTGGGGCCCCTGGGCGGTAAAGTCCTACGAGCGAATGCTCGCGAATACCGGCGGAGGGGCTCGAACCCACACACTCTTGCGAGTACCAGATTTTGAGTCTAGCGCGTCTGCCAATTCCGCCACGCCGGCGGCAGTGGGCTAACCGTGTCGCAACGCAGCAGCCGTGCAAGCTGAAACTGCACCTGTAGCGGCGGTCTATGACCACCGACCCGCGTGATCAGCTGGCGGCGGTTTGCGACGAGTGGACGCGTTCCGCGGTCATAGCCCGCCGCTACAGAAGACAGGGAGCAGCGCGCCGCTACTGCACGTTGTAAACCTCAACGAGTCCCACGCCGGTCGTGTTGTTCTTGCCTCGCACGATGGCGGTGTAGGCGCCCGGTCGCAGCGGCGCCAGGATCGCCGCTTCCTCATTTCGCTTCGGCGGAATCGTTGTCGCTTTGATCGCTGCCTCCTGCGTCGATTTCCAGTTGTCGTTCTCAGCCACGAGGCTGCCGTCCTTGTCGTACAGCTCGAGCGTTGGATCCTGCAGCGCGCCGGCGACGCCGTCGTCGCCCAAGGACGGACCGAGCGCGCGCACCAGCACGTTCGTTTCGAGGCCGCTGCCGCCCAGAATGAACCCGCCGATCATCACGTTCTCGCCGGTCTGGACCAGGCCACGCGTGCTGATGTTCGCCAACTTCGCGTCCGCGGCCTGGTCGAGATCATACAGCTCAACGAGGGCCACGCCGGTGCCGTTGTTTCTCCCGCGGACGACTGCCGTGTATGCGCCGGGTGAAAACGTGCGGACGATTGCGGATTCGAAATCACTTCGTGGCGCGACACCGCTGCTCGCGATTTCGGCTTCCTGGGACTCCTTCCAGTTGTCATTACTCGCGATAACGCGACCGTCGCCGATCAACTCGAGCGTGGGATCGGCGAGAGCGCCGACGATGCCAGCCTGGGTCAGCGATGTTCCCAAACCTCGGACGAGCACCTTCTTCGGCGCATTTCCCGTGATGATGAACCCGCCGATCATCACATTCTCACCAGTCTGCACGTTTAGGCGCGTGGAGATGTTCAACGCCACCGTTTCCGTGAGCCCCTGCAGCCGCACGAGTGCGCGGGCGGGGCCGCCACTGGTGGGCGCGTAGTTGCCGCTCAGGAGGATGGTGCCTCCGGCCTCGGCGATCAATTTGCTGACCGGCGACCATGCAAACAAATCATCCGCCGGCGTCGTCGTCTCAGCCTGACGTGCGACCGGTGATACAAAGGTGCGATCGAGACTGCCATCGGGATTCAGCCGCGCGATGCCTGGCATCTCCACGCCATCGAACGACTCGAAGTCGCCCGTGATGAGGAGCTTGCCGTTCGAGAGCCGCTCGACCGCGTCGATCCGCGGAAGTTGTGTTTCGTCGCCAACGGTGGAGACCCATCCGGCCCCCGTGCCGGGGTTAAACGTCGGATCGACCGACCCATTAGCCGCAACGCGAACGATGCCGGGTGCGGCAACGCCGTTGAACTGCTTGAACATCCCGACGGCGATGACTTTCCCATCCGGCAACAGGAGCACGTCGGTCAGAACAAGCGCCGCAGCTTCTTTGACGAGGGGGGCCCCACTGAAGCGGCTATCAGTATACTCGGTCTTGAGCACCGCCGGCACCGAAGCTGTTTCGAATGTCGGATCAACTGAGGCATCGGAGTTGAAGCGCGCCAGCCGGTAGTTCCCAGAGTTGTCGAAGTATCTGAAAAGGAAGCGTCCGTTCGGGTAGGTGGCCATCACCTGGTTCTCGCCCACATACACGACACGCGCGTCGTCGGATGTGGCAGCTTCCGAGAATTTGATGCCGAACCTGAAGCTTTCGTCGCTCAAGCCGTCGTCTCGAAGCTGGCGAACCACGATGTCGTTGAGCACTGCGGGGGTGCTGGAGGTGAGTACGAAGTGTCTGCCGCCAGACGCAGGCAGCAGCGCATCGAACGGTGCGAGGCTCGTATCGTACCCGAAGCTCGGGTCTTCATTGCCATTGTCATCGAATCGTCGGTAGAAGCTTGCGCCGAACAGCACAATTCGTTCGTCTGATTCGACCGAGATGCCGTTGAAGATACCGCCACTGGTTTGAAAGGCGTCGAGTGTTCCGTCTCGATTCAGGCGGGCGGCTCCCCGGCGCGGCACACCATTCACGCGTTGCATCCGGGAACCCGTTAGCCAGATCTCGCCGTCCGAACGAACCGCAATCATGCGAGGCAGCGCTTCACGCTGGAATTCCCCAAGGTTGAAGCTGGTGTCTCGGACGCCCTCTGGTGAAAAGCGCTTCACGCCGGAATTCGGCTCGTTAGCGAAGGACGAGCGATCCCCGGCTATCAGGATCCTCCCGTCAGAAGTAGCGTCTAGGCCGAGGGCAAAACTAGAAATGGTCGTCCGTTGCGAGCCGGTACGCTCCGCCCCCTCGGCCGAGTATAGGTAGAGGCGATCGCCAGCCACGATTGTGTCGCCACTCGGAAGCAGCTTTATCGCTCTGCCAACTGGCCGGATACTTGGGGGCGAAGTTTGATTCGGCCGACCGGGAAAGTAACGTTCGACCGCTCCCTCGGCGCTCATCCTTACCAGTGGGCTGATGATGCTCGACCCGCTGGGTGCGAATCGACCTGCCGCGAGGATTTTGCCGTCTGGCTGCAACTCAACCTCGAAGATCGGCTGATGACCACCCGTGCCCGTCCGTAGCGCTGTTGGGACGAACGTCGGGTCTAACGAGCCGTTAGGCTCCAGTCGTGCCACACCATTTCGGTTGGTCCCGTTTACGCCGAAAAAGCTGCCGCCAATCACGATCTTGCCGTCTGGTTGCACGATGATCTTGGACCGGATGCCATGCGGGCCGGTGGTCTGGTCGGGTTGAAATTCAACGGCAGCGAAGCTGCTATCAATGCCACCGTTTGGGAGAAGCCGCACGATGCCTTGTCGTGCCTGTCCGTTGAACATGTCGAATGTTCCGCCGACGAGAATATTCCCATCACTCTGGACAGCGAGCGCGTACACGTCGCGGTTCGCACCGGCACCGGCGTTAAACGACTCGTCAACGCTGCCGTCGGCATTTAGCCGGAGAATCGGATAGCTGAAGCTGGTTTTGTCGATGCGGCGGACTGCGACGATGAACTTGCCTCCCGGCGCAGGTGTCAGCGCGATGACATGGAAGTAAGGACCCGTGAAGCGGAACGTCGGATCGAGTGTGCCGTCCGGCTTGAACTTCAAAACAAGCCCGGCGTTCTGGCCGTTGAAGCGGTTGAAGGTCCAATAGACCAGGAAGCTGTCGTCGGGCAGCACCAGAACGCGTTGGGGCACCGTAAGCTCCGCAAGCTCCGGGCTCGCAAAGTTGGGGTCGATCTCGGCAGCGGTGAGCTGCGCGCGGCTGGCGCCGATCAACAGCGAGAGGAGAATGGAGAGGATACTGCGGTGCCAAACGTTAGAGTGCGGCAGGCGGCGAAAGAGATTTTTCACGCGCCGGTTATAACGGTAAAAATAAGCGCGACAAGTAAAAAGACGCCTTCTACTGAAATCTACCTAAAGGCGGAGGACTAAGCGTTCGACGTATGCCTCACGAAGCTACAGGCGGAGGCGCTCGAACCCACACACTCTTGCGAGTACCAGATTTTGAGCCTAGCGCGTCTGCCAATTTCCGCCACGCCGGCGGCAGCGCGGTCATGGTCTCGCAACACCGAAGCCGCGCAAGCTCAAACTGCTCAGTCTTCGAAGCTGCGCGTCGCAGGCAGTTTCGGGAACACAGTCGATTCGCGCCGGCGCCACGTCAGAGAGCTGGAGCTCGCGAGGGGCTTGATTCAACCGGTTTCAAGATGGTGCGCAAGCGGCAAAACAGTGTTGTCACTCCGCCGACACCGGCGTTGTTGTTGGTCATGACTCTCCACAACGCGCTCGTCGAGGTGAGGACGACAGGGAAGGGGACATACGAGATCACGGATGAAGTTGCAGCGGCTGTTCGGGCGAGCGGTGCCCGCGCTGGTCTCGCGACCGTGTTCGTGCAGCACACGAGCTGCAGCCTCATCATCATGGAAAATGCCGACCCCTCGGCGCGCCGCGATCTTGAAGCCTATTTCGATCGTCTCGTCCCCGAGAACGCAGCCTATTTCGAGCACACTTCCGAAGGAGCGGACGACATGCCGTCGCACATCCGGATGGTGCTTACGCGGACCAGCGAGGTGATTCCGATCGCCGACGGGCGAATGCAACTCGGCACCTGGCAGGGCATTTTCCTCTTCGAGCACCGCCGGGCGCCGCACCGGCGCCGGGTCGTCGTGACGGTGATCGGCGAGTGAACTATCTCGGCGAATAGATCGCTTTGAGCAGCCGCAGCGACTTCTCGTTGGGCAGAAGCGACTGCTCCATCTGGTTCATCACGTAGACGAACGCAATGCTGTTCTCGGGATCGGCGAATGCATGGCTGCCGCCGGCGCCCGGATGACCGAAGCCCGAAGGTGAATCACCAAAGATGCGCCGCTGCGGGTCTGGCGGGTCTTTCATGAAGCCGGCGGAAAACGCAGTCGGGATTTGGAAGACGCGATCGCTGCCAGATGCACGCGAGGTGCTCATCTGCGCAAGCGTCCCCTGCGAGAAGAACCGGCGGCCGTCCAGCTCTCCGCCGTTCGCGAGCATCCCGTAGAACTTCGCCAGCGACGACGCGCTGCCGATCCCGCCGAACGAAACGTTCGGAAGCGCGCGAATGTTCGGCGCGTTCATGCCACTCACTGAATGCAATCCGGATGGCGACGTGAAGGTCTTCCGCACCAGCGTGTCCGGCGTCGCGAGGTCACGATAAAACTGCTCCGGCTGCGGAGGCTTGCCGAGCTTCGCCGCATACATCGTCGCGACACGCGCGTGCTCCGTTTCAGGGAGACCGATCCAGATGTCGAGCTGCATCGGATCACCGAAAACCGCGCGCCAATACTGCCCGATGGGGCAGCCGCAGATGCGCCGCACAAGCTCGTCCAGCAGATAGCCGAACGTCCGCGCATGGTAACCGTGCGCAGTTCCCGGAGGCCATAGAGGGGTCTGCCGCTCAAGCGCGCGAACGACTGCCTCGTAGTCGAGCACCTCAACCCGTTCATCGAGCGCACAGAGCCCAGCCGAGTGCGACATCAACTGCCCGATCGCAATCTCTGCTTTGCCGGCCTGCGCGAACTCCGGCCAGAACTCCGCGACCCGCCGCTCTAACCTGAT
>DATHXZ010000649.1:0-4446 GCA_035459405.1 Chthoniobacterales bacterium | reverse complement strand
TTCCGCGCCGTCTCGTCGGTCGCGAAGCGCAGCGTGAACCACGTTTGCTCATCCCGATCGATCGCGAACCGCACCGTGTCGGCTTCGATCTGGATGAGGCTGACGTCGACGCCGCGCGCGCAGTAGACCTTCTGCAGCAGGGACTCGAACTCGGCGCGCGTCATCGTGTCGTGATACTGCTCGAGCGAGGCCCAGTCTGGCGCCTTGCCCAGCGGGCTGATGTTCGGTGCGGCGATGCTGGTGCCGATGCCCGCGAGCAGCAGCGTTACGGCCGCGAAAAACAAGCGCGCGAGTGGTGAGTGTGTCATCACGATCTGGATTTCGTTCTATTTACCACGATGTTCGCGCGATGCTTACGATTCTGTTTCTCGGCGACGTCGTCGGCGAGCCGGGACGTAGCGCCGTCATCGCACAGCTGCCACTCCTAAAGCGGCGGCACGCAGTCGACTTCATAGTCGTGAATGGCGAAAACGCGGCAGGTGGCCGCGGCATCACGCCGAAGATCACGATCGATCTCCTGCGCGCCGGAGCCTCGGTCGTCACGACCGGCGATCACATTTGGGACCAGAAGGAAATCATCCCATTCCTCGCGACCGAGCCGCGCCTCCTGCGGCCGATCAATTATCCCGCTGGCGCGCCGGGCGCCGGCTCAATCGTCCTCGATACCGCGAAAGGCAAAGTCGGCGTGATCAATGTGCAAGGCCGCACGTTCATGCAACCGATTCTGGAGAATCCGTTTCACGCGCTCGATCTCGCGGTCGAGCAGGTGCGCGCGGAAACGCCGATCATTCTCGTCGATGCGCATGCCGAGACGACGAGCGAGAAGATCGCCATCGGCCGGTTTCTCGACGGCCGGGTGTCGGCCGTGATCGGCACGCACACACATGTGCAGACGGCGGATGAGCAGATCTTTCCGGGCGGCACCGCGTTTCTCTGCGACGCTGGAATGTGCGGCCCGACGGAGTCGATCCTCGGGCGTGCGGTCGATCCGATCGTGAATCGCTTCATCTCGAACCTCCCGGCGCCCTTCCCTGTCGCAAAAGGCGAAGTGCGGATCTGTGGCGCGGTTGTCGAGATCGACGAGCAAACGGGGCGCGCCCTGTCGATTCAGCGGGTCAACGAGCTCATCGCCGAGCCACAGCCGGCAAGCCCGCCGCCGGCGGTTCCGCAGCCGGTCGCCTGACGATCAATCTTCGTCGTTTGCGGCGTCCTGCTCGGCGTTCTCCGCGTCGGCATCATCTGCTTCCACTGAGAAGCGCCGTTTGCGCCGCGCCTGCGGCAGCGGCGAGAGCGTCATCGTAATGTTGCGCCCGGCGAGCTTCGGCTCCATCTCCACCTGCGACATCCCGCTAAGGTCGTCGCGCACTCTGTACATCAGCTGCATGCCGAATTCCTGGTGCGCCATCTCGCGGCCGCGGAATTGCAGTTGCGCGCGCACCTTGTTCCCCTTGTCGAGAAACGCCTCCGCGTGCCGCATCTTTGTCTCGTAATCGTGCGCATCGATGTTCACGCGGAACTTGATCTCCTTCAGCTTCGTCCCGGAGTGCTTCTTGTCCTTCTCCTGCTTGGAGAGGTCGTAACGATACTTGCCGAAATCGACGATTTTGCAGACCGGCGGATTGGCCGTCGGCGCCACTTCCACAAGATCCATCCCGATGCTCTGCGCGCGGCGGAGCGCATCGGACAGTTTCATGACCCCGAGCTGCTCGCCCGTTGAGCCCATGATGACCCGGACCTCGCGAGCGCGAATCCGGCCGTTTACACGAATTTGTGGTTGCAGGTTAAATCAAGCTCCAGACCGGCAAGAGTGGGGAGTGAGCCGCTTCGCCGTGTATCTATCAATCGTCATCGCACTGCCCCGGCCACGCATAAGCGCAATTCCGAGACACTCCTGCCTCGCCGCGATTGCGATCACTTCGCGGCAACGAGCCGGCGTCACGCGCCAACTGTCCGCAACATGACGGCAACATCGCCGTCGGGGCAAGACCAAACTGCCGACGTGCGGGTTCTGCGAGCCCGGATTGCGGACATGCTCCGAGCAGGCGCGCAACGAGAGCCTTGCGTTCAGCGCGTGAAAGTCGCTGTCGCACTTGTAACTGCGCCCGGATGTACCGACGTTGCGGTTGCGCGGCCAGCCAGCTGCAAGCAGAAGCCGCCGCCCCAAAGCCGACCGCATCCATCTTCTATGCTGAACCCATCACTCACCGCCGCCGTTGCCTCCGTCGCTCTCCTAGCCGCAATGCCAATCGAAGCCGCCAGTCCAACTCCCGCGCCGTCGAAAGACAAGCCAGCCGCCTCGGCCGACAATCCCCTCCTCGTCGAAAGCACGCTGCCGTACAAGCTGCCGCCGTTCGACAAGATCAAGAACGAACACTTTGGCCCGGCTTACGCCACCGCGCTCGCCGAGCATTTGAAGGAAATCGAGGCGATCGCGAATAACAAAGAAGCCGCGAGCTTCGACAACACGCTCGTGGCGATGGAACGCTCGGGCCAGACACTCGAGCGCGTTGAGAACGTCTTCGGAAATCTCGCCGGTGCGCACACCAATCCCGAGATCCAGAAGCTGGAGGCCGAGCTGGCTCCGAAGTTGTCCGCGCATCGCGACGCGATCCGGCTCAATCCGAAGCTCTTCACGCGCATTCAGGAGCTGCATGACAAGCGCGATCAGCTGAAGCTCGATCCCGAGTCCAAATACCTGCTCGAGCGCTACTACAAGGATTTCGTCCGCGCAGGGGCGAAGCTCTCGGACGCCGACAAGGAGAAGCTAAAGGCGATGAACGCTGAGCTTGCGACGCTGCAGACGAAGTTCAGCCAGAGCGTGCTCAAGGAGAAGAACGCGGACGCGGTGATCGTCGACACGCGTGAGGAACTCGCGGGCATGTCGGAGGGTGACATCGCGGCAGCAGCCGCAGCCGCGAAGGACCGCAAGCTCGAGGGCAAATTCGTCATCGCGCTACTGAACACGAGCGGGCAGCCCGCATTGGCTTCGTTGCAGAATCGCGCCCTGCGCGAGCGCATCATGAAGACCTCGCTCGCGCGCAACAGCAAGGGCGGGGAGTTCGACACGCGTGAGATGGTGATCAAGATCGCCCGCCTGCGCGCCGAGCGCGCGAAGCTGCTCGGCTACGAGCATCATGCCGCTTACCAGCTGGAAGATCAGACCGCGAAAAGTGTCGCGACGGTAAACAAGCTCATGAATGAACTCGCGCCTGCTGCGGTCACGAACGCGAGAAAGGAAGCCGCCGAGCTGCAGGCGACGATCAAGAAGGAAGGCGGCGATTTCGACCTCGCATCGTGGGATTGGAGCTTCTATGCCGAGAAGGCCCTGAAGGATCGCTTCGCGTTCGACGAGTCACAGCTGAAGCCTTACTTCGAGATGAACCGCGTGCTCGTCGATGGCGTCTTCCACGCCGCCACGCAGCTCTACGGAATCACGTTCAAGGAGCGCAAGGAGCTGCCCGCGTATCAGGAGGACGTGCGCGTCTGGGAAGTGTTTGATGCAGATGGCAAGCCGCTCGCGCTCTTCCTGACCGACTTCTACGCGCGGCCATCCAAGCGCGGCGGAGCCTGGATGAACGAGTACGTCGGCCAGAGCGGCCTCTTCGGCACGAAGCCGGTGGTCGCGAACCATCTCAACATCCCGAAGCCGCCAGCGGGCGAGCCAACGCTGCTGACGTTCGACGAAGTGACGACGATGTTCCACGAATTCGGCCATGCGTTGCACGGCATGTTTTCTAACGTGAAGTATCCGCGCTTTGCCGGCACTAGCGTGCCGCGCGACTTCGTCGAGTTCCCGTCGCAGGTAAACGAGATGTGGCGGATCTGGCCGGAGATTCTGCGCAATTACGCGAAGCATCACAAAACCGGTGAGCCCATGCCGCAGGAGTTGCTCGACAAGATGCTCGCCTCGCAAAAATTCGGCGAAGGCTTCCGGACGACCGAATATCTGGCTTCTACGTTGCTCGACCAGGCGTGGCATCAGATCGGACCCGAGCAGATCCCGGACGATGCGCTCGCGTTCGAGGCGGAGGCGCTGAAGAAGGTCGGCGTTGACCTCTCAGCTGTGCCGCCGCGGTATCGCACCGCTTACTTCTCGCACACCTTCGCCGGCGGCTACTCGGCTGGCTACTACTCCTACATCTGGAGCGAGGTGCTGGACGCAAACACGGTCGAGTGGATCAAGAAAAACGGCGGCCTCAAGCGCGAGAACGGCGATCGCTTTCGCAAGATGTTGCTCTCGCGCGGCGGCAGCGAGGATGCCGTCGGACAGTTCCGCAAGTTCACGGGCGGCGGCGAGCCTGAGCTCGATGCGCTGCTTGAGCGTCGTGGACTCGTGATGGACGGGGCGACGGCGGAAGCGCCGGCTGAGATTGCACCGGAGCACAAGCCGAAGTCGTAGCACGCGCTGGGCGGCGACGATGTTCCGCGATTCGTGATCGCGCGTTG
>DATHXZ010000648.1:0-1822 GCA_035459405.1 Chthoniobacterales bacterium | reverse complement strand
ATCGATCTGCCGATCGCGAAAAACGCGCAGAAGAAGGACAACTCGCGCGCAGAGACGGTGGTGAATGTGCGGTGGGAGAACAAGCGCGCGGAGTTCGTGTATGAGGATCGCGTCTACAAGAGCGCGAACGAGATCGTCGAGCAGCTGAAGACGGCGAAGATCACCGGCGAGAAGAACGTCACCGCTGGTGCGAATCCGACGTTCCGCGCCGTGATCCGCGGCGATCGCGACGTGCCTGCGCTCTACGTATCGCAGGCGATGAACGCATGCGCGGAAGCCGGTATCAGCGACATCTCGTTCTCCGCCACGAACAAGGAATAACATGCGCCTCGACCTCAATCCGAATGAGGGAAACGTCGGCTTTCAGATCGCGCCGATGATCGACGTCGTTTTCGTGATCATGCTGTTTTTCATGGTTATGGCCGGGGCAGTTAAGATCGAGAACGAGCTCAACACGCAGCTTCCCGGCACCGCGGCGACATCGACGTCGACCGATTTCGTCGACGAACAAATCATCACCATCTCCGACACCGGAGAAGTGAGCCTGAACGACGAGCCGTTCGATACGCCGCAGAGCAAAGAGTTGCCGGAATTGCGCGGCACGCTCATGCGCCTGAAACAGAACGCCGACGCCGCGAAAACGCCCGCAGTGGTGACAATCATCAGCGACGAGCAGGCGAAGTACAGCCGCACCGTCGATGTGCTCGACGCGCTTGCCGTGGCGAAGATCGACAACGTGACGTTTACCGTCGCGGAAGAAGAATGATCGAAGCGCCGCCAGACGTGGCGCCGCCGGGGACGGGGTCAGGGACCCCGGCTCCAAAGCGGCGGTGGAGCTGGAAACAATTCGGCGGGAAGTTTCTCTTCATCAGCATCGCCGTGCACGTGCTCTTCGGGCTCGGCGCTGCGGTCTACGTCGTGCAGCACTATCAGGCGGCGCGAAAGCTGACCTTCAAAGGCGGCCCGCCCTCGCCGAATCCCTCCACCCGCGCGATCGAGCACAAGGTGCAGATGGCGAAAAAGCAGAGCTCAATGAGCGCGCCTTCGATCGCGAAGCGGATCACGACGACGGGCTATCGAAGGTCGCGCTGCCCGACATGCCGGCGATGCCGAAGCTTGCATCAGCGCCGACGAAGATGGCGGGGGTGGGCGGGACCGATGTCAGCTTCAATCCCGGAGGTTTCCAGGCGAGTGGCGGCTCGGGCGCAGGCGGCGCCGCCGGCCCGTTCTTCGGCTTTCGAGAGTCACGAGGCGGTGGGTCACTCGCGGGCAAGTTCTACGACTTGAAGCAGACGAAAGACGGCAAGCGTTCCAACCTTGATGAGAAAGAGTACCCGAAGGAGCTATCCGATTTCATCCGCGGGTGGAACGAATCGCATTTCGCGAAGTATTTCGTGGGGCCCCAACCCGCTCTACACGACGCAGATCTTCATCCCGAAGATCGACGCCAACCAAGGCCCGCGCGCCTTCAATCTCAGCCGCGTGCAACCGAAGATGTGGGTCATCCACTACAAGGGCAGCGTGATCCCGCCGGAGAGCGGCACATATCGCTTCGTCGGGATGGGCGACGACGTGCTCGTCGTGCGCTTCAACGGCCAGGTCGTGCTGGATTGCGGGCCGAACACGCCCAGCGGCAAGGAACCTCGCTCGTTCTATGCCTCGGAAGGGCTGCAACTGAAGAGCGACATGCGGTGGTACAAGGGCCTCGGACGCGGCGACGCCTTTCAGGTCACGGCCGGTGAAAGCTATCCGATGGAGGTGTTAATCGGGGAGTGGCCCGGCGGGGATTTCAAAGCATGGCTGCTGCTGGAGAAAGACGGCG
>DATHXZ010000647.1:0-1807 GCA_035459405.1 Chthoniobacterales bacterium | reverse complement strand
TCGAGGATCTGAGCAACGACTGATTCGAAGGCGTCCACCGTCGCAGGCGTTTAGCCCCGCCGCCGTTTCTCGCGGCGCAAGGTGTTCCGCGATCGCACGCCGGAGAGGCGGATCGTACGTGTTCTAGCCGCGTGTGTGCGATGACCTTTTGACGAATTACACGGCCGGCACATCAGCGCAGCATTCTCGAGCCGCGAACGCCCGCCTTTACTGTGGGGATCAACATGATCAATCGTGAAGTCGTGCCAGGATAAAAGCCTCCCACATGTTTCGCACTTCCGCTGGGCCGACGTGTTCCAAAGGATCCGGCGCTGCTCCGGTGTGAAGCCGCGCTGCGCGTCTTTCTGTGCGAACAACGTTCCGACAACGCCCCTCAGGATCGCCTCACGCTTACGCCGCTGGTTCACGTCATCGCTCATCTGCGAGACCGTAAGCAGATAGTCGCGATACATTTCCTGATCGGGCGTGATTCCGATCGCCTTCCGTTGGTTCTCCCGCACCTTGTCAACGTTCGTCGCAAACGCGTCGAGCAGGTCCCATGCGAGTTTATTTCGCCGCGCGTCGGTGAGGATGAGCCCCTCGTCTTCGAACTTAGAAACGAGCACTGCGAGAGAGTAGAAATCCGTCAACTGGCGGAGGCGAGTCGTCTTAAGCTTCGGAAACATTCGCGCAATGCGGTTCAACACCGTCGTCACGGCGCGTGCCGCCTTTGCCGTCTGAGCGGGGGAGAAGCTGTTCGCCTGCATGATCTTGTCCAAAGCAGCTTTGCGATTGATGACGTCGCCTTGATGGATCGATACCATCAGTTCGCAGATTAGCTCTACATGCTTCATTCGGGCGACTTGGCCAGATCCGATTATCCCGGCGTCCTTCAGGTACGTCTCGAAGCGCCGCGCCACGCGATCTGCTTCGCGCAGGAAACCGCTGTTGTAATACTTCGCGTGGCGCTTCTCCTGATTAGTCAGCGCTTTGCCGGTCGAATTAATGCGAACGAAGACGTCGATGATGTCGCCGATCTCGCCGTCAACTTCGATGACGGGAATCCGGTATCCGGTGATCGTGTGCTGCAGCCGCATTTTGCACAGACGCTTCCAGTCGAGCCACGCCGGTTCATCGTCGCCCGGCAGCTGTGTACGCAGCCAGTAGCGACCTCGCATCACCCCGATGAACATTAGGATCGACTCGATCCGCTGCTTGCCATCGATCACGTCATAGAAGATCTGCCCCTCCTGTTGGCGCCGATAGAAGAAGAGGGCCGGGAGAGGGTAGTTCCGCAAAATGCTTTCGATGAGCTTTTGGCGGTCGCGCTCCGACCAGACAGATTGTCGCTGAAAGCCCGGTTCGAGGTTCAATGCGCCGGATTGATAAAGATTGACGACGTCGGTGATTGTTCGCGTTTCCGGCCTGTGGTCGAGGAGTGACGTCATTTGAGTCAGGGAAGCTGCTGTATGCAGGTTCGAATAGCCGGCTACGTCAACGCGAGCGGTTTATCTTCAGTCCTTTCTTGCCGGACAGAAACTGACCAGCTGCGTCACGGTCGACCGACGCGCGACCGCGCGCCAGATCATAGAGTGCGTTGAGGTTATTACCGGCCCCGAGCGCCGCATCGACGGCGGAGGCGTTTGCATCGGGAAACGCTACTTTGTTCAAGTGCGATCGCCTTTCCTTCGTACGCAGATCGTAACTGCCAAGCTCGCTCCACAGGCGTTCGTCTGATTCGATGCGGTCCCACGTCAGGGATGTGTCGTCTTTGCCGCCCGCCCGCAGCATGGCGACGACTTGCTGCTGTAATCGCACTTTGGCGTCG
>DATHXZ010000646.1:0-2694 GCA_035459405.1 Chthoniobacterales bacterium | reverse complement strand
GCCGCGCGGCTTCGTTGCAATCCAGTCGGCGAACTTCGCGACACCGGAATGCTCCTTCAGCTTCACGATCGTGTTGAACTCGCGCTCGAGTTCCTTCTCGGAGAGCAACGCGTGGATTTGCGAGTGACACGGCCGGCAAATGCCCACGACCTGCCGAACGACCGTGCGCTCGAACTCACGTTTGTTGCGCTTGTTGTGGTGGCGCGTGCGCGGGATCAGGTGATGACGCGTCAGCGTCTCCTCGCGACCGCAGATCGCGCAATTCCCCTCCACCCGTTACGCCAACTTTCCGCGGCGATCGGCAAACGTGAGCTCAGCAATGCCCGACTTGTCGAGATCCCCCAAGTTTTCGGCAATCATCCGCTCGTATTGCTCCTTGGTCGCTCGCGCGAGCGGCAGGTTCAATCCGGCGCGCTCCGCAAGCGCAAGCGCGATGCCGCTGTCTTTCGCTGCGTGTGCGGCGGAGAAGAAGGTCGCGTGATCGCGGTTCTGCATGTCTTCGCCGTCGGTCTCCAGCACGCGCGACGTGGCGCCGGTCTGCCCAAAGACTTCCCGCAGCATCGTAAGATCAAGACCGAGCGCGGCGCCGAGTCCGAGGCCTTCCGCCAGGCCCGCGGTGTTGATGTTCATCACCATGTTCACAAGCGCCTTCACCTTCGCCGCCTCACCGCTCCCGCCGATGAAGCGCAACGATGCGCTCAGCTCTTTCAGCAACGGCTCAGCGCGGCGAAAGGCCTCCTCGCGTCCGCCGCACATCAGGTAAAGCGAACCTTCACGCGCCTGCGTGATGCTTGAGGCCATGCATGCTTCAAGCGACTGCGCGCCGGCTGCTTCCGCCCGCTGCTCGACCTGCACATGGACATCGGGCGAAACGGTTGCGCAGTTGATGAACAGTTTACCCTCGGCGCTAATCAGCAGGTTATCGGTGTCGCTGAAGATCTGGCGCATGGCATTGTCGTCGGAAACGACAGTGAAGATGATGTCAGCTCCGGCGGTTACGTCGCCCAGCGTCGGGCAAGCAGTGGCGCTGATCTCGCCCGCGAGCGCAGTAACAGCAGCGCGGTTCGCATCGAAGAGGGTAGTGACATGGTAGCCGCGGTCGATGAGTCGGCGCGCCATGTTCGCGCCCATTCGGCCAACTCCGACAAACCCGATGTTCATGTTGAGAACTTCCCCGCGAAGAATGGATTCTCGCGCTTTTCTTTGCCCACCGTCGTGAGCGGCCCATGGCCGGGACAGACGATCGTCTCGTCGGGTAATGTGAGGATCTTCTCGAGATTGTTGTGCAACGCGTCTCCGTAGGAGATCGCGCCGCCGCCCATGGAAGCCGCGAACATCGAGTCGCCGACAATCGCAACCGGACGGGCCAGACCTCTGACCACATATGTCAGTCCACCGGGTGAATGCCCGGACGTCAGCCGCGCCTCGATCGTGAGCGAGCCAAGTTCAAACTCGTCGTCTTCGCCGATGATCGTTGCGCCGGGTACCGGCTCATTTTCCGGCGTGTAAACCGGCGCGCCGGTGCCCGCCCGCAGATTGTCGAGATCTTCGATGTGATCGGGATGAGCATGCGTCAGCAGGATCATGCTGAACGAGAGCTCTTCGACGGCGGCCCGCTTCAACATCTCGCCGGAGTCAGCACCGGTATCGAACGCCGCCGCTTCGCGCGATTTAGGATCCCACACCAGATAGGCGTTCACTGTCATGTCGCCGTACGTCGTGTTGAACTGCGCGAGGCCGGCGATCGGTTCGACCTGCTCCGCTGTCCACTCGCGTTCGCTTAATCGCAGAAGTGAATCGGGATGCAGCCCGAGCACAGGCGAGAGGGCGCGGATGGTCGCCTCGTCGATGGCGATGCCGTCACGCGCGCTGCGGATTCGATCGATCGCAACGCCGGATTGCTCGGCCAACTCGCTGTCCGAGATCTGCAACCCGCGTTGTGCTTTTCCGATGATGTCAGCCGCGTTGTCTTCGAGTGGGATCATCCTAGTGGATTCGTCGCTCAAGCGTTCGCAGGCGTAATCTGTTTCGCCAGTTCTCCCCGTCGGCTTCTGATGATCTCGCCCGCGCGAACAGCCACTTCTTCGACACTCGGAGCGCGTCCGGATTCTTTCTCAATCGATGTCATCGTGACGTTCGCAATGCCGCACGGCACGATCTGGTCGAAGGCCGACAGATCGCCGGAGACGTTCAGGGCGAAGCCGTGCATCGTGATCCACTGCTTCACGCCGACGCCGATCGACGCGATCTTGCGATCTTCAACCCAGACGCCCGTGAGCCCGGCGCGTGTCTGAGCGAGCACGCCATACCCCGCGAGCAAATCGATCAGCACGTCCTCGATCCAGCGGAGATAACGATGCAGATCCTGCTCATAGCGGCGCAAATCGATGATCGGGTACCCGACGAGCTGACCCGGCCCATGGAAGGTCGCCTGGCCGCCGCGGCTAATCGGGAACAACGGATGCGGAAGATGCGCCGCCCCTCGGAGGCTCGATTGATCCGGAGTGCGGCCGATCGTGTACACCGGCTCGTGTTCGAGTAGCAAGAGCTCGTCGGCAGCCCACCCGTCCGCACGCTTGCGCGCGACAATATCTTCCTGCATGGCCAGTGCATCGCCGTAGCTGATGCGTCCGAGCCAGCGGGGCATTAGGTCAGTGTCACGCATGATGTCGCTCGCACGGTGGAAAGAGCTTT
>DATHXZ010000645.1:0-4118 GCA_035459405.1 Chthoniobacterales bacterium | reverse complement strand
CATCGGGATCGGCATCGATCGATTGACGATGCTGCTGACAGGCGCGGAATCGATCCGCGACGTGATCCTGTTCCCGTTGCTGAAGCCGAAGCGCGACTGAGCCGACGAAGGTCCCGGAGCACGCGCAAGCCGTGCTCTTCCACGATGTGGAGCGTAGCGGCCGCAACGCTTCAGCTCCACCGACATTGGTCTCACCGTCAGTGGAGCAAGCGATTCCACATCCAGTAGATCACATACCCAACGAGCAAAACGCGGACGGCTATACTAACGGCGAATAGGTGAGCCGAGCACTCGCGCGCGGCGTGGAACGGCAGATGCCCACGCTAAAGCGGTTCGCGTTCCAGGCCGGAGCTGATCGGTGCCGTCAGCAGTGCGAACTCGTAAGACGTACCCCGGCATGAACAGCGCCCAAGCAAATCGAGAACAGTGTCGCCTGTCGAATCTCCGGACGATAGCCGACCAGTTGGATCGCACTAGCACTCGCCCATGCCGCTGGTCGCAGAGAATCAGTCAGCAAGCATAGCTATTGCAGTGGCGGTAAATGTTAGCTGACAGGCCAGTGCTCAGTCTGGTAGCCCTTAGAGTGATGGATGTGAGTCTTCACAGACAAAGCCGCGCGTGGATTGCTCTTTCGGCGATCGCCTGCATGTTTCTGCTCGCCGAAGCTCGCGCGGCGGCGCCAGGCAAGGTTTACGTTTTCAACGGCAGAATTGTGAACGTGAACGCCGCCGATCGAAGCTTCACATTCAGCGGTGATGGGCGGTCATACGTCTTCTACGTCACTAGCGACACCCGCATTACGTGGCGCGACAACAAGGCGCTAAGCTTCTCGACCTTGAGAGCGGGCCAAGACGCAGAGGTGGAAATGAAGCTGGGTCCGAACGGCAGAGGGATCGCTTCTCTCGTAAGGCTGGCATCGCCGTGGACTCCTGGTGGTACGACTAACCCACCGCCTGTTACCGGCGCGATGTTTGCGTCGCTTTGGGCTGCGACAACATACGACGGGCGTCGGTTATCGGCAGCGCAGATCAAGCCGCTGGTGTTATCCGCCAGTTGGCCGAAGGACAGCCACAGAGTTATCGGCTACCTGAAGCTCAACATTGGCGTGTTTCTGCTCTCCGTCGGGAGTGACGGCACGGTCGCGAACGTCGACGTTCTTCAATCCATCGGACATCGCGGTGCCGACAACGACATGCTCAAAGCGCTGAGCAAATGGCGCTTCCGGCCGAATTCAGTCAAAGAGGTTCGAGTGCCATCGGAGTATGGCTTTCGCCGGTGACGCGCTCTGTCGCCGCTGTAGCGGTGCTTGTGTCAAGCACCGGGGCGAGAGCTTACGCGACTCCTCGAGCAGGCGTTTGACACAAACGCCTCTACACGTCGCAGGCGACGCAGCTCAGTGATGGAACGGGCACTTGCCCGCGGCTGGTGATTTCGCCGGCTCGAAAGGCGCGCGCCAGTCAGCTTCCACGGCGCGGCCGGAGTACTGGCGCGCTTCGGTCACTTCGCCGAAATCGCTCAGCATCGGATTGATGCTGCCCTGCAACTGCAGGTCGCGCTCACGAATGGTCTGCTGCATGCGCTTCCATTTGCCCTCCGCACGGAGCTTCTCGAATTGCTCGTGCGGATTGAATACCATCGCGGGCCAGCGGAAACGCCGCGCCGCGCGCGAGCTGTTCGGGTGCATCCCGATGACGTAGAGCGCCTGGCCGGCAAAGCTGAACGAGAACTGCGGGTCTGCCGGATCCGATGAGGCCATTGGATCCCAGCCGAACTGCGGCGCATCGAGATCATGCAGCTTCTGCAGCTGGTTCCAGAGGTCTTGTTCGAACGCGAGTTCGAAATCGGAGGGACGTGCTTCCGCACGTCCGGGACTCGCCGCGGCGAGTCCCTCCGGCCGCCGGAAAACGGCGACGAAGGTCGCGTATTCGCTCGCCTCGCGCATGCCCGAGCGGGTGAAATCGAAGAGATCGCGCGAGAGCGCGGTCGTTGCAGCGTCCGATGCGAGCTCGTCGTACACGGCAACGATGTAGGAGCCGGAGTTAAACGCTGCGCGCGCGCCGACGCAGGGGAATTCCTGCCGCATCACGAACTCGCGAAACTCCTCACGGGCTTCAGCCAAGAACGAGCTTGCGGCGCCGCTCTGCTGCTGGCCTTCAGTCTTCGCTGCGGCCGACGATTCGAATGGATTCCGCGTGATCAGATTACCGGGAATACGCGGCAGAACTCGTTGGCGGGCGCAAATTTATCGCGTCCATCTCCGAGCTTCAGTTCGTTTGCTCTTTAAGTCCGTGGAAATAGATTACCGCCCTCGTGGATGAAAACGCCTCGGCTCCAGCCCCTGCACGTCGTATCTGGCTCAAGCGAGTCGGCCTCGCGCTGGGCACGCTCGTGCTCCTGCTCGTCGTTTTCCACCGGCCGATCCTCCAGACGGTAGTCCGGCGCGCCGCCATCCATTTCGCCGGGCAACAGAACCTCAAGCTCGATCTGCGAGTGGAGGGATCAATCGTCGGCGGCATCGTGCTGCGCAACGTGCGCGCGGTCGCGACCGGACCGTCGGCTCTCCAGGCCGCGGATGTCGATCTCGCGCGGGTCGACTACAGCCTGCTCGGTTTCCTGCGAGGCGGAATGGCGGAGCTGCTTGAAGATATCGAATTGCGCAACGCCTCCATCGTGCTCGATCCGGCCAAAGCCCCGCCCGACGAGGAGGAAGTCGTGAAGGATCAGAAGATCACGCTGCCGGCGTTTTTCCCGGACCGGATGACGCTCTCCGACATCAATCTTCAGGTGAAATCGCAGCCACAGGACCTCGTGCTCGAGCACCTGCATCTGGCATTGAATCCTGATGGGCCCGGCGAGTTGCGCATCGCGAAGTTGCAGCTCGCGAGCGGCAAGACATGGACGTCGGTTGCAGCGGCGACGTCGTACGAGAATCACAACCTGTTCCTGCGCAATCTGGTGCTGGACGACCAGACGCGGATCGAGGTCGTGAACATCGACGCTTCGAAGATCGGCGAGAACAAGCTCGACGTGGCGGTGAAAGGAACCGTTGTCGGCGGCAGCATCGACAGCACAATCGCGCTCGGCGAGCAGGACGCGTCACTCGATGCGGACATCAATCTCGTTGTCGAAAACACCTCTCTTGAAGCGGTGACCAAATACCTCGAGCCGCCGCAGCTCGAGGAGGGCCGCATCAAAGCGCCGGAGGTAGACGCCGCGCGCCCTGAACCGACCGGAGTGCGCGGCGATGTGAAGCGTCTCGCAGTTGTGGCCAAGGGCCAGCTCGATAAGCCGAGCTCGTGGCGTGCTTCCATCGAGGGAACGCTGGCGAACTTGTCGGCCGGTGGAGTCGTTTTCGACAATCTCGCGATCAACGCGAGCGCCGCCGAAGGGCGCGCGACGGTCAACGCGCTCGATCTGACACGCGGTGACAACCGCATCAGCGTCCGCGGCACGGCAGACCTGCCTGCTGAGACTGAGCAGTTCGGCAGAGTGCCGGCGAATTTTCAGCTGCGGGCGAACGTGCCGGACCTTGCCGCGCTCACGGCCGGCATGCCGCAGCCGATCACCGGGCCGGCGGAGGTGAACGGGCAGGTCGAGGTGCGCGATGGGACCATTCACGTCGACCTCGCGGCGGTCGTTGGCCCGGTGGATTTCGGGCAGGGCACGGTGAAGCGCGCGGTCGTCCGGCTGCGCGCGGCGAAGAAGATGCCGCCGCCATTGCCTAACGAGGAAGATGTGGGCAGGGAAACGATCCCGCCGCCATACTTCGAAAACCTGACGAGCGACATCGGAGTCGAAGTCACGGATGTACGCTTCCAGGAATACGCGATCGATTCCGTCAGCGCAGATGTGCAGAGCGCCGGGAAAGATGTCACGCTTCAGCAGCTGGTCGTGAACCGCGCCGAAAACCGGCTGACCGTTCGCGGCCGATATGAGTTGGCGGTCGACTCCGATCGCGCTGCGTCGCAGCCAGCGTCGGGCGAGGTCTCTTTAGTCGCGCCGCAGGTGGGCGATTTCTGGGCGGGCGATGCGCCGAACAAGGTGACGGGATCGCTCCAACTCTCCGCCGGAGCCAATTACCAGGGCCAGCTCGGACCTGGCTATTTCAACGTCTACGG
>DATHXZ010000644.1:0-6132 GCA_035459405.1 Chthoniobacterales bacterium | reverse complement strand
GTCGACGCCGGGAGTTTGCTCGCGCATAGTCGCTCGTTGCGATTGTGCGCATGAGTTCGACGCAGGTCTTCTATGAGGGCAATGTGCAAGGCGTTGGGTTTCGCTACTCCGTCAAGCAGGTTGCGAAGGGGTTCGACGTTGTCGGCTGGGTCCGAAATCTTGCCGACGGGCGCGTGGAATTGCAGGCGGCTGGCGAGCCAGCCGAGCTCGCAGGATTTCTGGACGCGATCAGGAACAGCCATCTACGGGCGCACATAAAAAAGGAAAGCGAAGCGCCTCTCGCGGCGCCGCCGATCACCCGCGGATTCGAGATTCGGCATGACTGAGCCAGCCGTTCGCGTCACGAAGGTCTCGAAAGTTTTTCCGGTGCCGTTCAGCCGGCGCGCGATTGTCGCGTTGCGCGATCTGACTCTCTCGATCAGCCGCGGCGAAGTTTACGGGCTCCTGGGCCCGAACGGCTCCGGCAAAAGCACTACGCTGAAGATCATCCTCGGGCTGGTCTCCCCGAGCAGGGGCCAAGCTGAGATCTTCGGGCGCGACAGCTCGCGCGTCACGAGCCGCGAGTCGATCGGCTTTCTGCCCGAGAGTCCGTATTTTTACAAATATCTCACCGGCCGCGAGACGCTGCGGTTCTACGGCAGGCTCTGCGGAGTTGATCGCGAACGCCTCCCACGCCGAATCGAGGAGCTGCTCGAGCTCGTCGGGCTCACCGGCGCTGCCGATCGGCGGCTGAGCGGGTATTCGAAAGGCATGCTGCAGCGCATCGGCCTGGCGCAAGCGCTCGTCAACGAGCCGCGCCTCCTCGTGCTCGACGAGCCGACCGCTGGCGTCGATCCAGCCGGCTCGCGCGACATCCGCGACCTTATCGTTCGCCTAAGGCAACGCGGCGTGACCGTGCTGCTGTCGTCCCATCTGCTCGAGCAGATGCAGGAAGTTTGCGATCGCGTCGGCATCCTGGCGAACGGCGTTCTCGTGCGCGAAGGACGGATCGACGAACTACTCGGGGTCGAAAACCAAACGGAGGTGGTTCTCGAGAATGCGCCGGCTGAGTTGCTCGGCAGGATCGCCGCGCTCGCAGCTGCTTCCGGGGCTCGGGTCGTCGACCAGCGGAAGCCGCAAACGACCCTCGAGCGTCTGTTCCTGGACGCGACGGACACGCGTCGCGGCCAGACAGACAAAGCCGAACATCCTGCTTGATGCAGCATCGCGCGTTTTCTCCACGACGCATCTGCGCGATCGCGGCCGTGACGCTCACTGAGCTCGCCAGGCTGCGCGTGTTTTATTTGCTGCTGATGTTCGCCCTTGTGCTGATCGGGAGCTCGATGTTCGTCGCGCGACTGACCTTCCAGCAGGAGTTTCAGGTGCTCACCGATATCTCGCTCGGCGCGATGAGCATGTTCACCTCCATCCTCGCGATTGCCGCGACCGCGCGCATGCTGCCGCAGGATGTCGACGACCGCGCGGTTTATACGATCCTGGCCAAGCCGGTGCCGCGCTTCGAGTATATCGCAGGCAAGTTTTTCGGAGTGCTGCTCCTGCTCGGCATCAGCATGATCGTGATGAGCGCTCTGTTCTGCATTGTGCTCTATGCAAGGCAGCAGGCCGTCCTCGCCGAGACCGTTACGCAGATGACGGCAGCGCCCGCTGAACAACTGGCAGCCGCGCTCGCCGACGTCCGCGCGGCGACCTTCAACGCGAGCCTCTTCGCTGCGATTCTCCTCATCTACGTCAAGGCCACCGTCGTCACTGCCCTGACGCTGTTCGTGTCGACTTTCGCTACGTCGACCATCTTCACGCTTGTGGTGTCGGTGTTTGTGTATTTCATCGGCCACTTGCAGGCGACCGCGCGCGAGTTCTGGCTCGCTGAACACGGCGGCACGTTTCTGACCCGAAGTTTCCTCGCGATGGTCGCGCTGCTTTTCCCGGACCTGCAGCTATTTGATGGCGTAGACCGGCTCGCCGCGGGCGCGGCGGTCCCGGCTGCATTGTTCTTAAAAACGGCAGCGCTGGGCGGCGTCTACACGCTGGTCTACCTGCTGCTCGCGTGCGCAGTATTCTCCGGACGCGAGCTGTGAAAACCGCACTGCTCGTTGTCGCGGCGCTGCTTTCGTTCGGCGCTGCCAAACTGCCGCTCGAACGCGCATTGTCGACGCAGCACGCAGGAGACAACGCGGTCGTGCTACGGCTCGGGGTCGATCTTCGGGAGCAGGTGGGCCAGTTCGGTGTTGTAGCTGCCTTGAGCGGCTTCCGCTCGGTGATTGCGGACTTCCTGTTCATCCAGGCACACGTCGCGTGGGAACGCACCGAATGGTCGCGCGTTCTGCTGTTGTTCCGCCAGGTCACCACGCTGCAACCGCGCAGCGTTTTGTTCTGGGATATGGCGGCGTGGCACATGGCCTGGAACGCGGGCTCCGCTGCCTTGAACAACCCCGATCAGCCGCGCCTCGCGCTGCGGGTAAAAGCGCAGCGCGAGTACTTCGACATCGGCAGAGACTTCCTCGAGCACGGCATCCGGAACAACCCAGACCGCCCACAGCTCTACGAAGCGCTCGCGCGGCTTTATCGCGAAAAATACAAGGACCACGCACAGGCGGCGAAATACTTCGAGCTCGCCGCGAGCAAACCGGGCGCGCCGAGCTACGCGCGGCGATTCGCCGCCTACGAGCTCTCCTACGTCGAAGGAGCCGAGCGGGAAGCCTACGAGCGGCTCCTCAATCTTTATCGCCAAGGCGAAAACGAACGTCTCCCGACCCTAATCAGCCGATTGAAATTTCTCGAAGAGAAGCTCAACATCCCACTCGACCAACGCATCCCGGACCCGGTGCGCTGAATCGGTCCGTACGATGCGTTTTGCCGTTTTCAGTGACTTGCATGCGAACCTCGAAGCCACCGAGGCGGTCATCGCTGATGCACATGAAAAGGATTGCACCCATTTCATCTGCCTGGGCGATCTGGTCGGCTACAACGCGAATCCTCACGAATGCGTCGAGATCGTGCGCAATCTCGATTGCCCGGTGGTGAAAGGGAACCATGACGAACAGGCCTGCCTGAACGAATCCTCCCGCGGCTTCAATGAGCTTGCCGAGCAGGCAATCACCTGGACACGCGAGAACATCACGGAAGCGGACAAGGAATGGCTCTCCGAGTTGCGCCTGACGCGCCAGGTGCGGGACTTCACAATCGTGCACGCCACCCTGGATACGCCTAACGAGTGGGGCTATGTCTTCAACAACCTCGACGCCGTCGCGAGCTTCACCTACCAGCACACCGCGGTCTGCTTCTTCGGCCACACGCATGTTGCGGGCGCGTTCGTTCGTGACGATCGCGTGAAGCGCATCAAGAGCGAGCAGCTGCTGATCGATCCGGGCAAGAAATACTTCATCAACACCGGCAGTGTCGGCCAGCCGCGCGATGGCGATCCGCGCGCGGCGTATTGCGTCTACGACATCGACAAGAACGTCGTTGAGCAGCGGCGCGTCCGCTACGACATGCCGAAGACGCAACGCAAGATCATCGAAGCCGGACTCCCGCGACTGCTGGCTGATCGGCTGGAGCTGGGCCGTTGACGGCCGCGGCGAATTGTAGGGCGTTTCTGTGAAACGCCATGGCGTAACGCTCACGTGTGCGCGCTCGAAGTTGGCGTCTGACACAGACGCCCTACAGTGACCGCCCCCACGCCCAATGAGTTACAAATCGATCCTCATCATCAAGCCGAGCTCGCTTGGTGACGTCGTGCACACGCTGCCGGCGGTTGCGGCGATCCGCGAAGCGAGCCCGGAAGCCAAGATCACGTGGGTGATCAACCCGGAATGGGCTCCCCTCCTCCGCGGCAATCGCGACATAGATCACGTGCACATCTTTCCCCGCGGCGAGTTCCGCGGTCTCGGCGCACCGAAGAGCCTGCTGCCGTGGCTCAGGAAAACGCGCGCACTGCAAACCGACGTGGCGATCGACTTTCAGGGGCTGCTGCGTAGCGCGCTGATCGCGCGATTCAGCGGAGCACGCGAGCTATTCGGGTTGAGCGACGCGCGCGAAGGCTCGCGCTTCTTCTATCATCATGTCGCGCGCGTGGACCGCCGCGCCCACGCCGTGGACCGCTACCTGGCACTCGCGGAAATGTTCGGCGCTCCGGTTCGTGGCCCGGTGAGATTTTCGCTGCCAACCGGCGACGAACTCCCTCGTTTTGATGAACAGGAGCCGTTCGTGCTTCTCCATCCGTTTGCGCGCGGCCGGGGCAAATCACTCAGCGATCGGGCCGTTCGCGATTTCTGCAGCGCGTGCGCCCCGACATGGGTCGTGCTTGTCGGCAAATCGAAGCTGCGCATCAAAGCACCGGACAACTGCATCGACGTCAGCAATCAGACCACGCTGCTGCAGTTGATTCGCCTCATCCGCATGGCGTCGTTCGTCGTCAGTGTCGACAGTGGGCCGATGCATATCGCGGCTGCCATCACCGATCAGCTGATCTCGATTCACACCTGGACCGATCCTCGCCGGGTCGGGCCCTACAACCCGAACGCCTGGGTCTGGCGTAATGGCGAGTTGCAGCGCATGCGGGACTTCGCGCCAGCCGCCAAACTTCCGCGCGGCCGAAGATTCCGCCGAGCCGACCTTCCGTCTGTCGTGGAGCTGGTCTCGCAGGAATTAGCGGCGGCCGCGGCTAGGGTGCCCGCCGCGACAACAGCACCGATTCTGCGAGGGCAAGATCCGGCGGATACGTGATCTTGAAGTTGAAGCGGTCGTTAGGCACCAGCACCACCGCGCGACCAAGGCTTTCGACTGCTGACACTTCGTCGGTGATCACGAGCTTGCTCGCCACCACGCGATTATACGCGTCGAGCAGTAGTTGCCGCGCGAAGATCTGCGGCGTCTGCATCGCGTAAACGCGCTCGCGATCGACTGACCCGCAGACGATGTAATTTTCGTCGGCGCGCTTCAGCGTGTCCGCGACCGGCGATGCGAGCGAAGCAGCGCCGTATTCGCGAGCGACCGCATAAACACGCTCGATTTCGGCTGCGGTGACAAGTGGACGGGCCGCGTCATGGACGGCGATGAACTCCGCGGTTGGGCGAACTTGTTTCAAACCTTCCGCCACCGAGTCGTGGCGATGCACGCCTCCGGCAACGATCGAACGCAACTTCTCCGAACGGCATGCAGCGAGTGTTTGCCGAAGTTCCTCGAGGCGATCTTCTCTGCCGACTACGATGATGTCGGCCACGCACTCCGCCGAGTCGAAGGTCGCAACGCTGTGTGCGATGATCGGCCGGCCATCGAG
The DNA here is from genome assembly GCA_035459405.1 of Chthoniobacterales bacterium. Taxonomy (GTDB): domain Bacteria; phylum Verrucomicrobiota; class Verrucomicrobiia; order Chthoniobacterales; family UBA10450; genus JACCTI01. The sequence continues at coordinate 857 of DATHXZ010000644.1, read as the reverse complement.
CGGCGCGAACGTCTTGTCGAAGCCCATTCGTCGGCCGCTGCCGCCGGCGACGATGATCGCGGTGAGCATCCGCACGTCTCAGCGCGCGTGAAAGCCGCGGAAGAAACGTCCAACGCGCAACGTCCACCGTCCAACTTCGAACGAAGAGGAGGTCCCCAGTTGAACGTTGAACGTCGGATGTTGGATGTTGGATGTTCTGCCTTTCATCCCAACTGCCGTTGCACTTCCTGGCTCAGCGTCTTGCCATCGGCGCGGCCGGCGAGCTTCGCCTGCAACATCTTCATCACGGCGCCCATCTGCGCGCGCGACGTGGCGCCTACTTCCGCGATTGCCTCCCGCACCGCGGCTGCAAGTTCGTCACCGCTCATCTGCTGCGGCAGATACGCCGATAACAGCGCGAGCTCTTCCTTCTCTTTCGTCGCCAGCTCGGCGCGCCCGCCTTTCTCGAAGCTCTCGATCGAATCCTGCCGCTGCTTCACCTGCTTGCGGATCACCTGCATCGCCTCGGCGTCATCGAGCCGGCCTTCCGCGCCTGATCTCTCGATCGCGGCGTATTTCATCGCCGACTTCAGCATGCGCAAGACGCCAAGCTTGCCGGCATCCTTGGCACGCATCGCGTCCTTCAGGTCGGTGTCAATGCGCTCGGAGATGGTCATGTTCGACGAAGCTAAACGGACGCGCGCCTCAGCGGCAACCTACTTTCGCAGCGCGGAGTGTAGCGGTGCTTGTGTCAAGCACCGGGTTGTGCGCGGCAACGCCGAGTACCCAGGCGTTCGCCGCGGCGAACGCCCAACACCCTGCAACGATTCGAGAACGACGCGTCGTGACCAAATGCGCGCGCTGCTGCTAGCCCGCGC
>DATHXZ010000643.1:0-2566 GCA_035459405.1 Chthoniobacterales bacterium | reverse complement strand
AATAGAACGCGGGCTTCGCGCTCGATCAGAAGCGCTCCGCTTTGATCCCGCGTTTCGCGAGCTGCGCTTGAAGGCTGTCCCGCCCCGCGAGGTGGCCCGCACCCACCGCGATCTGGTGCACGCCCGACCCATGAAGAAGCTGCTGCACCTTTTGCGCCCACCGGATGTTTCGCTGCACCAGCAGCTTGTCGTACACGTTTGGTGCTTCCCTCTTCAGCTCGTCGACGACGACGCGCGTGATCGTGTCGACATCACCTTCGCTCCACGCTTTTGCCAGCCGATCGAGGAGCGCGACGCCTTCCTCCGCATCCTCGAGCGTCTGCTCGAGAAACGCGATCTGCTCGGCGTCCGACAGCCCGGCAAAGAAGCCGACCTGCTCCTCGAGCGTTTCGAGGCCCACCACCTTGTCGCCTTCCTTTTCCGCCTGCGTTTGCAGCACCCGCTCAACGCCTGACTTCGCATCGTAGCCGGCTTTCTGCACTTGCAAGACGGTGAGCATCGTTGCGACGACCCACGGCTTCATCGGCTCGAGACTCGCGACCGGGATCCCGAAGGTTCCCGCCACTTTCGCTAGCCGCGCCTTCTGCTTTGCATTGAGCTTCTTCGAGAGCGGCTTCTCCATGTCGACTCCGAGCTTCTGAATGAGCGGCGCGACAGCCATCGCCTCCTCTGCTTCGAGCACCTCGAGCCAAAGCTCGGTGCTTTCGCCGATCGCTTTCATCACCTTCTCGGAGTTCCAGACCATTTCCGGCCGGAGGACATGCACGGTGCCGATCAGGTAAATGGTGGAATCATGATCGCGCACAACCCACATCGCTGGCTCCGCTTGCGCCGCTATAGCAGCCGCGATCCACAATGCCGCGCCGGCCATGCAGCGGGCGAGCGTTGAACAGCGTCGAGAGATCACGCTGCTAGGAGAGCGCCGGCTCGAGCTGCGGCACGGGATCGATCCACTTGCCATGCTCGCGGATCAGATCCTGCAGGCGCCCGACCGCTTCCGCTTCCGGGATATTGAACTTCACAGCGGTCTTGCCGACGTAGAGGTTGATCTTTCCGGGAGCGCCGCCCACGTAACCGAAATCCGCGTCAGCCATCTCGCCCGGGCCATTCACGATGCAGCCCATCACGGCAATCTTCACGCCTTTCAGGTGCTGTGTGGCTTCTTTGATCCGCGCAGTCGTTGTCTGCAGGTTGAACAGCGTGCGCCCGCAGGACGGGCATGCGACGTAGTCGGTCTTGAAAATGCGCGTGCCGGCTGCCTGCAGAATGTTGTAGCTCAACCGCAGCGCCTGGCCGGGCGCCTCTTCGCCTTGCACGATGATTGCGTCGCCGATCCCGTCGCAAAGCAGGGAACCGATGTTCGGCGACGCGATCAGCAACGTGTTCAGGAAGTCGGATGCTCGTGCGTTCGGCGCGAGCGTGTCTTTGAGGAGGATCGGGTGATGCGGTCGCAGCTTGGCGGCGAGGAGACGGAAGGCAGCTACGACCGCTAACTCGATGCCGTCGGTAACGGTCACAAGCTGCGCCGTCTGCGACGCGTTGAGTGATGCAACAGCTGCATCATCGCGCGGATCGAGTTCCACGACGGCGGCGTCTTCGTAGATGATTTCCGGTTTGTAGTCGCCCATCCGATCGACTTTGTGCGCGACCTTTTCGAACGACGCGCGACGAACGACAACGCGCACCAGTTCCTCGCCACCAAGCGCGACATCGGCGGTGACGCCAGGCAGATGAATCGTCCGGGACTGGCGACGCACATACGAAAACGGATCGTAGGAAAGCGCTGCATCGCACTGCATCTCAGTCGCGCGCGCCGATTGAGCCGCCTTGTAGGGAGCGGCAAGCGCCTTCGCTACCGGCATCTCGTGGATGCTGTCCTCGGTAAGTGACACACGGATTGTGTCGCCGATGCCGTCTGCCAGCAGAGACCCGATGCCGATCGCACTTTTGATGCGCGCGTCCTCACCTTCGCCGGCCTCGGTAACGCCGAGGTGGATCGGGTAGTTCCAGTCGGAGCCTTCCTGCTCGAGTCGCGCAACGAGCAGCCGGTAGGCGTTGATCATCACCTTCGGGTTGCTTGACTTCATCGAGAACACGAACGCATGATAGCCGAGATCGCGCGCGATCCGCGCAAACTCGAGCGCGCTCTCCACCATCCCGAGCGGCGTGTCGCCGTAGCGATTGAGGATGCGATCAGAGAGTGAGCCGTGATTCGTGCCGATGCGCATCGCGATCGCGCGCTCCTTGCACGCGAGCACGAGCGGCGTAAAACGCTGCCGGATGCGGTCGATCTCGGCCGCGTATTGCTCGTCTGTGTACTCGATGATCTTGAACTTCTTCGAGTCGGCGTAGTTGCCGGGATTGATCCGGACTTTCTCGACCCACTTCGCGGCCTCGAGCGCTGCTTCGGGTTTGAAATGGATATCGGCGACGATCGGGACATTGCAGCCGCGCTCGCGCAAGCCGCGGACGATGTGCTGCAGATTCGCGGCGTCTTTCACCGTCGGCGCGGTGATGCGGACAATCTCGCAACCGGCCTCCGCCAGCTCGGCGGTCTGCGCGATGG
>DATHXZ010000642.1:0-2957 GCA_035459405.1 Chthoniobacterales bacterium | reverse complement strand
CGCATCGTTCATGTCAAGCAAGTGCCGATTGACGTTTCGGAGCGCTTCAGCCGGGCTGCCTGCGCGGCCGGCCTCAGCGCGCATCAGGCTGCGGGTGAGCGCCATGAAGAGTGCGGCGGGAACGCCTTTACCGGAAACGTCACCGATGACGACACCGATTGTGTCGGGGCCAAGCGCGATGAAGTCGAAGAAATCGCCACCCACGCTCCGCGCCGGCACCATCAAGGCGCCGAAGTCAAAGCCTGCTACTCTTGGCATAGTGCGCGGCAGCATACTCTGCTGGATCTGGCGGGCGACGTCCAGCTCACGCTCCAGCGCTTCCTTTTCAACGATTTGAACGTGGGCGGCCTGTAGCTCCGCGTAGGCCTGGGCCAGCTGGCTGTTCTTCTGCTGCAAGTCGCGGATCGTCGCCGTGTTTGCCGCCTGCACATGGCTACTCAGCACACGCGCGAGATCGTACGCGACCGCGGGGTGCCGCCGGAGGAGCCCGTCGAAGTCGACGCGCGTCAGCTCCACCAGCCGTGCCGCTGTACACGCGCGGACACTGGCGGTGCGGCGGCCCTCGGCATTCAAGAGACTCATTTCGCCAACAAACTCGCCCGCCCAACGAAGCGCGAGCAGACGTTCGTCTGCCGTACCGTGCGCGTTGATCACCTCCAGCTGGCCGTCCAGGATGATCAGTACAGTATTCCCTGCATCGCCCTCGCGGAACACCAATGTGTTCGCCGGCAGCTCGAGCTGGCGCAGCATCGCCCCCAGACGCTCTAGCTCCTCATTCGGTAGCGAGGCAAACAGTGGCACGCGGCGGAGCGGTGGCTCATGCATGGGACGGCGCTCCTGCGCAGAGCGAATGGCCGGCCTGCTGATGACGACCTTCACTCGTCATACGCGGCGCCCTCTGCGTCATCCGGTTTCCTCCAATGCATACCCGATCGCCTGCTGCAGCGACATGGCGCTGCCTCCCACGCCACTGCGTCGGGTTGGCCACCAGCGACCATGGACCGGCTCCTCTCCATGCGATGATGGCCTGCCGCCGAGTATAGCAGAAATCGTAGGCGGCTACATCGCTGCGATCGACGAATTCCGCAACACGGTCCTTCTGCGCGGCTGTTCGACTGGAAAATCGTGCGCGTGGAGCGTCAGCGACGCACGTGAGTTACTTCGAGAATCCGGTTACCAGCATGCCACAAGAAGCCATTACACTTTTAGCCCGCTAAACCCCGGCACCAACATTGCTTTGACAGTGAATCGGCTTCGCGAGGGGGGAGAAGGCGCCTTAACCACAAGGCAGCCCGAAGCCGGTGACACTCACTCTTCTAATAGAAGGGTGAGTATCGCTTAATCGACTGGTTCGATAGCGGTCCCGCCGCTCCTCGACAAACAACCGTTTGGTCGTTTTCAGCGCCAAATCTGGAAAATACCTCCAGAGTACTGCGGACTCCTCATCAATCTGCCACAGCTCCGCGACGTCATCGGCGGCGAGCAGTCGCTCCAGGGTAGTGGGAATAAACGTGACGCGGCGGAGTCGCCGGCTGACGAGTGGTTGCGGAAGGTGCTCGACCGGCCCGAGCTCCACCCGGTAGTACCAGTCATCTGCGCGGGGATGGTCTTCCTGATGCGGCAGGAGGAGCCGTCGCTGGAGCAGCGCATAGCGGCGGACCGGAGCATAGCAGGGCACCTGCCAGGCCTGCCGACCAAAGCGCCGCGTAAAATAAAAGGCGAGGTATTCAGCGGCGACGGGATGGGGCGCGTGCTTGAGCGGTATGCGATACCACCCTTCGTCACGTATCCGCCGCCAGTCGCGCCGATTATTGACGACGACAACCAATGTAGGCGTTAACGCGCTCATTCCGGCACGTCCCAGCGGCGTGCCGGGGCCGGCATCCACGCCGCGACCTCGGGCACGTACCGCTTTAGATCGCAGCGCAGCCGCAGCAGAGCAAGATCCGAAGCTTTCGCCTCCAGCATTACGTCGAAATCTCGTACCCCGGCGGCTGCCTGCACAAACGACCCGAATTCCCAGGGATTCAAGAAGTCGGCGTGATGACCGGGCCGCGGTGGTGCAAGCGTCCAGTGCAGTCGCCCATGTCCGGGATCGGGACGCTCCACGGCGCGCAGCTCTGTCCGCTGGGACGAGAAGTGCATCTTCGGTATTCGGTTGTGAGGCCACGTGGCGAGCGCAACGGCTAGACCCTCGGCCACGTCCCAATGCTCCGGATTGTTCAAGCAAAAATGGAGGTAGTCGAAAACTAGCGGCACACTGCTCGCGGCGTGAATTCGAAGCGCGACGCCGAGCGACGCGCCGTCGTCCTCGTGCTCCAACACCAAACGCCGCCGCACCGGGTCTGGCAGCGCCTCGAACGCTGCCGTCCAACGTGCGAGCGCGCCCTCAACAGAGCCGCCAATGCCGCCGACATGGACAACGATCACACAATCCTCGTCCAAACCCATCCGGTCGAGTAGCGCCGTGAGTAGTTCAAGCTCTAACCGGGACCGTTGGACTACCACGGCGTCCAAGGAGGCGAGCTGAACGTGGAGCGGCGCATGAAAGGTGAGGCGCAGGCCTTGTTCCCGCGCGAGCTTGCCGACCGAAGCGAGCTCATTATTGCACTGGTCGAGCTGGTCGTGAAAGTGCGGTAAATCTGGATGCGTACCAAATGGCGCGAGGTCCGACGCGAGCCGATAAAACGACACATCGATGGCGGCGAGATACGCGAAGACATCGCGGAGATGCGCCAGGCTCACACTGAGATGCGGCGCGCTCGCGGGACGCCGCGTATCATAGGCACGGAGGCCGCGCCGGCCGAGAATGCGAGTTGGCACGCCGAGACGCATAGTGCAAGGGCTCAGACGCTACTACAATGCTGCGAGACAAGTGTAGCATGATCGGAGCGTCGTGCCTAGTCATGCTTGCAAGCGAGAAAGCCTCCACGCGCCAACCTCACCGGGTCGCTAGC
>DATHXZ010000641.1:0-3904 GCA_035459405.1 Chthoniobacterales bacterium | reverse complement strand
CGCGATCTGCGCGTAGGCGTTCTCGAGCGTCTTCGCGCCGAGCAGCGCACGCGCCTGCGCCTGCGCGTTGGCTGATTCGCTGAGCGCCTCCACGATCCGCGCGCCCTGCTTTGCAATGTTCTCGCGGTCCTGCTTCCAGGCGTTCGCGATCCGTTGTAACACGCGTTTGAAACCGGGATGTCCGTATCGATCCTCGGGCGGAAAATAGGTGCCGCCGACGAATGGCTTCAGGTCAGGAGTCAGCCAGACGCTCATCGGCCAACCGCCGTGGCCCGTCGTCGCCTGCACAAACGTCATGTAAACGCGATCGACATCCGGCCGCTCCTCGCGATCCACTTTGATGTTCACGAACTCGCGATTCATGATCTCCGCCGTCGCTTCGTCCTCGAACGACTCGTGCGCCATGACGTGGCACCAGTGGCACGTCGAGTAGCCGATCGAGAGAAAGATCGGCTTGTCCTCGCGTCGCGCTTTCTCGAAGGCCTCTTTGCCCCACGGCAGCCAGTCGACCGGGTTGCTCGCATGCTGCAGGAGGTAGGGCGACTTCTCGTCAGCGAGCCGGTTTGTGTGTGTTGGTGTCTCCATGCGTGCGCTGGCGCTTCTCCTTAAGGAACGCAGCCAACTTGTCACCCGCGCGTCACTCACACAGACTCCGAGCTTCGAGCAGCTCGTTCGTCAGTCGTGAATCTCGATCTCACACATCTTTCGTTGCTCATCGGCGGGATCGTCGTGGTCGCGTTTCTTTACTCTTCCGTGGGTCACGCCGGGGCGTCCGGCTACATCGCCGTGATGACGCTGTGCGGGCTCGCGGCCACGTTCATCCGTCCCACAGCACTCGTGTTGAACATCCTCGTCGCCTGCGTCGGCGGCTTTCAGTTTTGGCGCGCGGGCCATTTCTCATGGCCGCTGTTCTGGCCGTTCGCGCTTCTGGCTGTTCCCGCGGCTTTCGCCGGTGGTTATCTGCACGTTTCTTCTCCGATCCTGAGACCGCTGCTCGGTGCCGTGCTGTTGTTTTCCGCAACACGCTTGTTCTTCCGGCAGGGCGATCCGCCGGAGGTGAAAGCTCCATCACGTCAAGTATCGCTCGCGGCAGGTGCGGGCATCGGTTTCCTGTCTGGCGTCACCGGCACAGGTGGCGGGATCTTCCTTACGCCTCTGCTCCTTTTCTGCCGCTGGACCTTCACGCGGCGGGCGGCGGCGATCTCGGTGTTTTTCATCCTCGTGAACTCCATCGCGGGGCTCATCGGCTACGTCAGCAGCGGACGCGCGGTGCCGCGCGAAGCATGGTTCCTCGCGATCGCTGCGGTTTTGGGTGGCGCAGTCGGGTCGCGCCTGGGAAGCCGCACATTTCCAGTGCGAACGATTTCTGTCCTGCTCGCCACCGTCCTTGTGGTCGCTGCTTACAAGCTGATCTTCACTTAGCGCTGGAAGATGGCTGTCGCTGCGTGCGGCGGCTCGGCGGACGTTATCAGCCGCCGTGGCAGGTACAACCGGATCCGCAGCCGCCGCCTTGATCGGCGACGAGCACCTCCATCCTGATCTCCTGCAACGCGAGCTGATCGTGAATCATCCCGAGTAGCTCGACCGCGCGGTCGTCCGGCATGTCCGCGCAACGCAGTTCAATGCGCGCGCGCTTACCTTGGAGCTGCGGGTGCGACGCCAACATCTCGCCGTCGAGCAGGAACGAGACGTAAGCGTTGAATTTCTCCTGCACCTCGTGCAGACGCTCGTCAGAGCCATCCCACGGACGATCTTCGGTCATCACCAGCAGCACCTCGTCGGCATGCTGGTCGAGCGCGAACATGTCGATCACTGCCGGATTCGCGACTCCAGTCGCGAGGTGTTCGTGCTCATCTTCGTGGTCGTGATCGTGTCCGCAGTCGCAGTCATCGTGTGAAGCGCTCATCGCCGGCTAAGATTCAGCAATTGCGCTCGGCCGTCCAATCGCGCCTTGCTCGACACGGCGGGTGCGCGTCGTACTATCGGAAATGAAACAGCATTGCTTAGCCGGCGTTGTGTTCGCATTGTGCATCGGCAGCGCGCACGCCCAGTTCTCCCCTGCCCTGCTCCAGAACAACAACTACTGGGGCGACGGCAAAGCGGAATTCAGCATCTACGGAGCGCAGATCGTTCGTTACGGCGAGCCGCGCGAATCCGAAGTCCTGCACATTCTCGTTCGCGAGCCGATGGATCCGAAGCAGATGGTAAAACCGGAGGGGCAGCCGCGGCCCGACAACTTCCCGGCGCTGAAGATGAACCAAATCCTGCACGTGCCGACCGGGCTCTATGTCTATCAGCAGATGCACTCGAATTTCTGGCGGGTCGACAACGCGCAACTGCAGAAGTTTTCGCTCACGAGCAACGACAGCTGCGGCAACACCTACAAGGAAGCACGCAGGAACGGCGATGCCTTCGCATACGATTACCGCACCTACTGGGACGGAATGGCTTCAGGAACGGAGAGCGTAAAGCCGCCGGCGAACGGCTTCTTCTACGATGAGCTGCCGTGGATTGTCCGCACGATCGACTTCAGCAAACCAACCGGTGAATTCGAGATCCAGCTCGCCGGTTCCAGCATCAATTCGAAAAAAGACACCTTCACCTTCGCGCCTGCGAAAGTTTCATTCACCTCCGACCGTCGCGCCATCAATGTGAAACTTCAGCATCCCGGCGGCTCCGATGAATTCATCCTCGATCGCGACCCGCCACACCTGATGCGCGAATGGAAAGCCGCCGACGGCAGCCGTCTCAAGATGAAGCGCAACCTGAAGGTCGACTACTGGAACTACAACAAACCCGGCGACAAAGAGCGCGCGTTCAACAATCCGATGCTGCGCCTGCCGGATTGATCTCGCTCGCACGCGGCGTTGGTAGGGACGCCGCGCTGCGGCGTCCGAGCGGCGTGGCCACGGTTTAGAGCTTCGCGCAGCCAACACCACTTAGCCACACGTCTCAGACAGCGCAGCGCGCTGTCCTTACCTCACGCCGCGTCGGCGTTGGCGCGTTCCCACAGCTCGGTTTGCAGCCGCGCGACGACGCTAATCAACTGCCGGTGATCCGCCGGCTTATCAACGATCGCCTCCACGCCGAGGTCCCCAAACCGCTGCCGCCACTCGAGCGACAGCGCGCCCGAGAAGACGATTACCTTGCCGTGGAATCCCGCTTCCCGGGCCTTCACGATGAGATCGGCGCCGTCGAGCCCCGGCATCTGCATGTCGGTAATTAGCAGATCGAATTTGCTCGGGCCGTCCTGGATTACGCTCAGCGCCTGTGTTCCATCGTAAACGCACTCAACGCGATAGCCGTAAAACCGCAGCATATCGCCCATGAGCTCCACGAGTTCCGTGTTGTCGTCGGCGCATAAAATGCGCAGCGAATGTCTATGTGCGATGTGCAGTTCCATGACCAAACCCGGCGCCAAAGCTCCGTCGGCGACAACTCCGCCCGCGACCAGGTGTCCGGGCGTGCCGCAGGAGCTTGGCTTGTAGTTGTAATTTCGGATGGCAGGCGCCGAGTGCGTGTGCGGCGCGTTGAATTTCCAGAACCGTGGCCGCGCCGCCCCTCATTGCCAAGCCAGCCGAACCGCATTACTGAACCGGGTGGCGAAGCCGAAATCCTCTCCGCTTAGCTTGCTCGGCCGCAGCGAAGCCCGTCTGCCGGAGTCGCCTGACGAAGCAAAGCTTGAGACGTTCCCAAGTCCTTCCCGCCGGCAGTATCGAATCCGTTTCGAGACCGCGGACTTCACATCGCTCTGCCCGGTCACTGGCCAGATGGATTTCGCGCAAATCCTCATCGAGTACGTGCCGGATGCGCTCTGCATCGAGAGCAAGTCGCTCAAGTTCTACCTCGCGTCGTTCCGGAATCAGTGCGGATTCAACGAGGCGATCACGAACCGGATCCTCGA
>DATHXZ010000640.1:0-2024 GCA_035459405.1 Chthoniobacterales bacterium | reverse complement strand
CCTGCGTTACCTTACGTGCACCGATCCGGGCTCGGACGAGGCTGTCAAACTGTCGCTCGTCTGCCGTGGCACGCCAGCAGGGAACAGAACCCGACATTCACCGCAACGTTGGGGAGTGAATTTACGTTGCCGCGGCGGCAGGTCGATATCTGGGTGCCGGGACTTCGGCGGGTTCAGTCGCAGCGAGATCGACTGCTGCGGCCACGCTGAAGACTTCCATCTGCTCGGCGCAGCCGGGCACGCTCACGAGACCGAGCGACACCAGCTCGAACTCCTCCACCACCAGTGGCGCAACATTTTCGCTCACCAGCAGATCGCTGCCGAGTTGCTTCGTTAATTCCTGCAGTTTCCAGGTCACGTTGACGGCTTCGCCAATGACCGTGAACTCCATCCGTTGTGCCGAGCCAATGTTGCCGACGACGACGTCGCCATGGTGCACGCCAATACCGACGCGGAGATCGGGTAGACGCCGTTTGCGCCACTCCGCGTTCAACCTTGCGAGCTCCTGCCGCATGGCGAGCGCGGCCCGAACTGCATTGGTAGCGTCATCGCGGCTGCCACCGCTCCGAACGTTCCCCCAAACCGCCATGACAGCGTCGCCGATGAACTTGTCGAGCGTCCCACCGTGGCGAAACACGCATTCCACCATCGCGCTGAGATATTCGTTCAGCTGCGAGACGAGCGTCTGCGGATTGCTCCGAGCCGCGATGCCGGAAAAGCCGCGAATGTCGATGAACAGCACCGCGACCGGTTTGATCACGCCGCCCAAAGCCTGCTGAAATGCGGCCGGGTGGTCGAGTAACTCGCTGACGACGTTGGTAGAGACATATCTCTCGAGCGCTCGGCGCACGCGCTTTTTCTCGACGCGTTCGGACGTGAAGTCGCAAACGAGGGCGAGCAGGACCGTGACGTTCATCTGCAAGAGGGCCGGCAGAAACGGCACGTAGGTTGCCGCATTGTTGAACACCCAGAGGCCAATCCAGATGATGAGCGCATCTGCGGCGAGCAGCACGAGCAACCGCAGCCACGGCGATCTGACGACGAGTGAGATTGCGACAGCAAACGCAGCAGCACAAAGCGTGATCAGAAGGATCTCGCCGCGTTCCATCTCTCGGATGAACTCGCCGTGGAGCGCTGCATTCATTGCATTGAGGTGCAGCTCGGGGCCGGGCATCGAGCCCCACGGCGTGCCGTGCTCGTCGTGGTGCCAGTTACCCTCGGCCCCGATCATGACGATCTTGTCCCGGAAGAACTCGCCCGAGCGGTAGTTGTACTTCCAGTAATCGGGCACGAAGATCTCGAACAGCGATCGCGGCGGGAATCCCTGCCGCGGCGGCGCGGTCCATCGGAACTTCTGGGGGGTGATCCCCGGCGGGATTACGCTTGCATGTCCGGCTTTCGTCCGGCCACGTGCCGCAAGCGAGAGGAAACGCTCGGTGTTCGGCCTCACATCGAGATCCTGGACCTGTTCGGATGTGACGCGGAAATGTGCGCGCCGAACGATGTCGTCTTCGTCTGGCCAGAAGTTTGTGTATGCGACCCGATCGTCCATCGGCACTGTCTGAGGGACAAGCGTGTCCGACGGGCGGGTGTGACTCGCGGGCGTCGTGATGAAGCCGTTGGCGACAGCGGGAACGAAGTTGCTGCCGATCACGACGCGGTCGCGATACTTGTCGAGAGCGGCGCGAAATGGCTCGTCGCCGTCGGTAGCGGTCGGGAACATCAAGTCGAACATCACGACCTTTGCGCCGGCCTCGATTAGTCTTTCGAGCACGAGGGCATGGACCTCTCTTGGCCAGGGCCAGCGCTGGCTCATCGCACGCAGCGCGCGTGCTTCGATGGAGTCAGAACTCTCATCGATGTCGTACATCTCGTTGAGATCGGTTCCTTCCTCCAGACTCACGGAAGCGGAGTCGATCGCGAGGAATACGAGATGGGGGTTCGGCGCTGTGGGCCGGCCCGCGCGGGCGATCGCGTCGCGCAAAAGATTGCGCGCGCTCAGGTACGCGAAAGGCTTGATTTCG
>DATHXZ010000639.1:0-6899 GCA_035459405.1 Chthoniobacterales bacterium | reverse complement strand
CTCAACGCGATGCGCAACGTCTCGCCTGATCACTGCGTTCGCGTGGCCGACCTCGCGCCGCTGCTCGTCAGGCTCGCGACCACCGAAGCGCCGAACGTTGAACCTCCTTCTGGGGACCAGATGAGGCCGGAGACGGAACAGTTCGTCGATCCGCCCGACATGATGCAAGATCCACCGCCGTCGGAATCGCAGATCTCGCTCGTCTGCCCGGAATGCGGCGGCACGCTTTACGAGCAGAAAGACGGGGAGATCGTCCACTTCCGGTATCATGTCGGCCACTCCTTCTCGCCCGAGACGCTGAGTGAGGCGCACAAGGAAGCGCTCGAGCGCGCCCTCTGGACCGCGGTGCGATCCCTCAACGAGCGCGTCACGATGCACCGACAATTCCTCCACCGTCAGCGCAGCGCGGGCGAAGAAATCCTTTCCAAGCGCTTCGAAGAATCCGTCGCCGCGGCCGAGCGGGATGTTGAGCTGCTGCGCGAGATCATCTCGCGGGTTTGAGTGGCGATTGCGAAGAGGTTGCGCGGTGAAACGTGTGGCTTGCGGTCGCAAACTGGCAAAGCTGAGTCACCTCGCCGCCACAGGACGAGCAGCACCCCCGTCGCAGCCGACGACCGTCTGGCCGTCGCCATCACGTCGGCGCCGATTCGGTCCATCTGCGTCTTGACGTCGGCGCTTGCTCCAGCCGGACATTGAGCACAAAAGTTCCGGCACCAGGAGAGCAAGATGAGAGCGCTACGCGCATCGGCCCTCTGTTTACCGCTATCTACGTGGATGCGAGCGACGAACCTAACACGCTTGGCAAACAGGGGCTCTTTGAGCAAGCCGCCAACGACACAACCTCACCCTCGCGGAGGTGCTCATCGTCGGAGACAACGCCGATTCCGAGATCGAGGCGGGGAATCGCCTAGGCATCGATAACGTTCAGACGCTCCGGCCCGGCGTCCGGCGAGCGAGCAATGCGACCTGTCACACGGCTCGTTCCCCGAGCTGTAAGAGCTGTTGAGTGATCCCGCAAATCGATGATCAGCTAAGGATCGCGCAGCCGAAATCGCGGCGCGACGAACCAAACGGCGCCGGCGAGCTGATCACGCGCGCACCAGCGCGACACCCGTCAGATCCGGCACGGGCGACAGCGCATTCGGCATGGCCGACGTTCAGCGAGGCGCTCGCTGATGGATGCTTTTCCCGCTTGACCCTGGACTTGGCTCAAAGGTGTAGCCTCGAGAATGATGAAAATTAGATATTGGCTACCCCTCGTCTGCGCGGCGCGTTAGTGTCGGCGGCAGTCGCTGCGGATTCGACGATGGTCTGCAGCCTCACCGGGAAAGAATCGAAGACCTGCTGCTGCGAAACGCAGAAGGATGGCAAGCTCCTCTGCAAGCACACCGGCAAGGTCCTTGAGAAGTGCTGCTGCACGCTGAAAGAGCCGACGACGTAGCGGCAGATGGCGAAGAGAACGATCGAAGTATTTACCGCCGGCTGCCCGTTGTGCAGCGAGACGCTCGAGCTGGTCAGAAATGCCGTCTCCGATTGCGGCTATGAGGTCATTGAGCGACGCTGCTCCGGCACGGAATGCTGCGACGAAGCCAAACAGTACGGCGTGAAAGCGATGCCGACGGTCGTGGTCGACGGGCGGATCATGTTCGAGGGAAAGATTACCCGCGAACAGGCCGCATCGCTGACGCAGGCTGCGCCCTGAGAGCAAGCCGTTGCTGATCGGCGAACCGGCCGCGTCAGCGGGAATCAAGCCTGACTCCGTTCGCTTCTACGAAGGGAGCCGGTTGCTCCCGAAACCGGCTCGCAACGCGAGCGGGTATCGCGTCTACGGTGTGAGCGCTGTTACGCAACTGCGCTTCATCAAGAAGGCGCAGTCGCTCGGCTTCTCACTCGATGAAGTGAAGCGAATTCTCAATCTCCACGGCCAGGGAAACAGGACGTGCCGGTGCCTCCTCGGGATCGCTGAGGCAACACTGGCCAAGACGGAGTTGAAGCTGCGCGAAATACAACAGTTCCCCGACACCCTCTCAGCGAACCTCAACGGGTGGAAGAAGTTACCGCGCCGGCGGAAGCGCACGGCTGAGTTCTGCGTGCTCATCGAATCGAGCACGGAGGCGGGCTGACGATGATTCGGCGAGTTACCTGAACGTGTCCGTCACCTTCGCGATGCCCTGCTTCAGCATGTCCGGCAGGATCGTCGTGTGATCCGGCTCGTTCGTGTCGCCCTTCGGCAAGTCGAACATGAAAGCTTCCGCATGTGGCGCTGAGCGGCTCATCGAATAGGCGGCCGCCGTTTCGGTGAGGAAGTCGCGTGCCTGCTCGGCGGTCATGTTTCCGGTCACGATCTCGTGCATCATGTTGAGCGCGAGAAAATTTGCCGCCTCCATGTCGCACCGCGAGATGACCTCGCCTTTCGTGCGCTCGACCACGAGACTGCCGTCGAACTTCACCAGCTCGCTGATCTTCTCGAGCGGCACCTGGTAATCGATCACGCCCTCGAGCACGTCGGAGTGCGGATTTGGGAAGTGATGCGGAATTTCATCGCGGTAGACGGTGCAGCGTTTCCACGGGCCGTTGTTGTACCAGATGAAGCGGCTCTCCATCACCTCGTTCGGCGGGCCATACTTCGAGATCATCTCCTTTGCTGCGGTCTGCGCCATCTTCGGCCAGTCGCGCATGATCTGCTCGACTGTTGCCATGTCGACGATGTTCGGCGTTGGCTGTTCACCCATCATTTCGCCACCGGTCTTGGCGTCGCTCATCGCGGCCTGCGCAACTGTTTTGAGCCGATCTCCCGCACTTTTGCCGCCGGCCTCGTTCGGTGCCGGACTCATGTTGTCAGCTTCTGTGCTCATTCTCTGCCTTTCGTTGAGCTTAGGATCGTAAGTGCCTCATGCAGCCATTGACGCACTCGCCGGCCGGATAACGCTTTCGGAAAACCGCTCCATCTCTTCGAGCTGCGGGCTGCATTGCAGAAGCAGGAGGTCCACGCCGGCGTCTTCGAACTCGGCGACACGTTCTCGCACCTGCTCAGGCGTTCCAACCAGCCCTGAGGCGAGGCCGCGGTTCGTGACGGAGTAATCTTCGAGCGAGACTTTGCGATCAAGATTGGTCCCGGCGAGCCACTGTTGGTAGTTGTCGTAGCCGGCAGTCGATTGTTTCACGTCGGTAATGCGGTCGAGCTCGCGCTTCGCTTCCTGCTCGGTGTCGCGCACGATCGAGTAGGCTGCGATGCCGAACTGCATTCGTGGCAAGCCCTTCCGCTCGCGGCGCTCCGACATGTCGGCAATCTTCTCCCGGATTCGCGCCGGCGGATCGCCGTGCATCACGTAGGCATCGCAACGTTCGGAGATCAGTTCCTTCGCCGCCGGTGATTCGCCGCCGGCGTAGATCACAGGGCGCGGTTTTGTGATCGGCTTCGGCTGCATGACCGCATCTTCGACGCGGTAATACTTGCCCGAAAAAGAAAAGTGATCCTGCTTCCAGAGCCCGTCCACCACGTCCAGCCATTCGGCGGTGCGGGCGTAACGGTCATCGTGCGTGTCGAAGTGCAAGCCGGCTTTTCTCGCTTCATCCGCCCACCACGAGGAGACAACGTTAAGAGAGAGACGCCCTGGACCGCCGATCCCGTCGATGTTCGCAGCCTCCTTCGCGAGCAGCGCCGGATTATGAAATGTGGGACGCACGGCCACCATCAGCTCCAGCCGTTTCGTCACCGCGGCGAGAGCGGCTGCCGTCGACCACGCGTGCAAAGTCGGCGCGCCAGCACCTTTGATGTCGTTCAGGTTCAGCTCGGCGATCAGCGTCAGATCGAATCCAATCTCCTCGCTCCGCTGCGCCAATCGCCGCGAGTATTCCCACGTCGCCTCCATGTTCTCGTGCGGCACGTTCCGCAGCCATCCGCCGAAAACCGGCAGCCAATATCCGTATCGCATATTATGAAGCGTCCCTTCGTTGTTCGAGGTAGTCCACCAGCCGCGCGTGCGGATCAAATCCGAGGACTCGCGGCGCGTCGGCGACGAAATTTGAAAGCGCGTTGATGTCGTAAAACAGGAGCCGCCCGTCGCGCTCGTCGATGATGTATTCGACTCCGCCGACATCGATCCCGCCGGCTGTCGCGATTCGCTCGACGGTGCTGATCACCTCCGCCGGCGGCTGATACGGCTCGATCTTCAGCCCTGCTTTGGGAGCATCGGCGAGGCACATCCCGCCCTGACTCGCGGCCGCATTCTCGATCTGGCAAATCTCAGCCGGGCAGAGATTAAAATTCTCGCCCGTCGTGTAGACTTTCATCGCGTAGAGGAATTTCCCACCGAGCGTCTCGACGCGGTGGATGTGTCCGCCACGGGCGGGAATGAATTCCTGCACCAGCGCGGTGCTGTCGATCCCGAGCTCGATCATTCCGCCCGCGAGCGCCTGGTCCAGTTCTGCCGCCGAATTGAGACGCACGATGCCAGCGCCGCGTCCGCCGATGTTCGGCTTAATGATCAGCGGAAACCCAAGCTCCGCCGCGGCCGCGCGCGCTTCTTCGGCGTGATTGATGACACGCGATCGCGGAAAATCGATGCCGAGCGAGTGCAAGAGCGAGAGCTGCGCTGCCTTGGAGATCTCTAGCGAGAATGCCTTCTGTCCGTTGATTACGCGCGCACCGGAGCGCTCGATGTGCGCGAGGTAATCGCGGGTGAAGAAAATTGCATGGCCATGTCCGCGGAGGTAGGCCGACGCGCTCATGCGGTTGAAGAAAAGCGCGTAGCCATTCTCCTGTCGGGCGAGATCGTACGAGAAGCGGCTCGCGTCGATCTTCATGTAACCGGTGCCGCGACGGTCGAGCTCAGCAAAGAGCGCCCGGAACCAGTCCGGGTGCTCAAAGTAAATCGCTATTGGAGAATTCTTATGTCCCATTGCTCCAGATCGCCGTCGTCGCGAGGCGACGCGCTACCCATTTGCTCGCTGCCAAGCTACTGAATGATACGCCGTAAGAGTGCTGGCGGTCGCGTTTTAACGGCGATTTCCGCATTGCAGTGTCGGCGTCACATCGGCGCATGCACGCAACACGCCGACCGAATGTGCGCTCCGATTCGTTGCGTCATCGACTCCGCGCCGCCTCTTCAACGAGGGCGATCACCCTGGCGACACTCGCCTCCAGGTCTAGGAACACCGGGCTCGCCTGGATGATTGCTACGCGGACGCGGTCAAGCATAACCAGTCCTACCAGCTATCCGAAAGATCACAAGCTCGCACGTGCGCCTCGCCGCACGTCGTGTTTTCGCTCCATTACACGTTGCGTCGGGTTAGAGTAGTTGCGCGTGAGCACGCAAGCTGCGTAACGTCCGCGGGTCAGCCGTTCCGTCGTCGGCCAGCCCGCGCCGAAGCGTCATTGCCGCAACGTCAGCCTCAGAAAGCGCAGCGGCCACGCGATCTCGAAGATGAGCACGCCGGTAACAATCACGGCCGTGGTTCCAGACGAGCACGACCATGATCATCGCGCAGTTGAGCGATGCGTAGTTCTCGTTCTCTTCGCCTTTTAAGCCGAAGAACCGCTCGCGGTCGCCACATACGCGCGCAGCGGGCATGCTCGCGGCCGGTGCTCCGGTTTGCGCATCGCCCTGCTGGTGCAGGAAGCGATGGCCACATGGCTGTCTGGTGAAGTGCTCGCAGCTTTCGCTTCGATCTCGGCGCGGCCTATCGACAACCGATCGGTTGATCACTCGCCGGCCTTCACCGTCTCGGGCATCGCTTTCCACAGGAGCACGAGCGCGCCGAGCGCCAGGGCGGAGAGGAACGTGAAGCCGATCGGGAATCCGGAGAACTGGACGATACCTCCAGCGATGAGGTTGCTGAGGGTCGAGCCGAGGCTCAAGGCGGCAGCGAGCGCGCCTTGCGCGAAGTTCGCGCGGGTGGAGCCGCCGAGCAGGTCGTTGACGACCATAATCGCCACGACACTGAACATGCCGGCAGTCGCTCCGTCGAGGATCTGAAGGGACAACAGGTAAACCGGGTTATCACTGATGGTGTAAAGCAAGCCCCTGGCGGCGAGCATCACAAAAGCGGCGGCGAGGAGTTTCTTGCGTCCATTCGCGGCCCACTTGCCGGCGAGCCACACAGTCGGAACCATCACGAGCTGCGCGATGACGATGCAGGCGGCCAGATACAAGGTGGAACTCTCGGGCTTTCCGCGCGCAAGCTCCTGGCCGACGAGCGGCAGCATGGCGCCATTGGAGAAGTAGAAGATGACGGTGAGCAGCAGGAAGATGAGGAACGGCTTGTTGCGAAGCACGTCGCGCATCACGCCCTTCCTGGAACCGTCGCCGCCCGACGACTTCTCGGATCCGGCAGCATCTTGCTCGCGAATCGATAGCGCGCTCGTCATGCACGCACCTGCCAGAGCGGTCATGCAATAGAAGATGCCCGCGTTGTTTGTGAAGCGGGCGACGACACCGGTGAACACCGCCGCGGCCACGTTCCCGGCGTGGTTGTAGCTCTGGTTCTTCGCGATCGTGCGATCGAATCCACGCTTGCCCGCGAGCACGCTCGCGAGCGCGACGAGCGTGGGAATGTAAAACGATGCTGCGAGCCCGATGACCACCTGGCAGCAGATGATGATCGCGAAGCTGGTGAGAAACGGGAGGAGCAGGGCGACCGCTCCGCCCACGATGGACGCAAAGACGATCGGCATCCGCTTGCGACGCGTGTTGTCCACGATGTAACCAGCGGGCGCCTGACCGACGACCATCGCGAGTTGCGTCGCCGCAATCGCCGCGCCGATGTGGCCGGGCTGCCAGTGGAGATTCGATGCGAGGTAAACGGCGAGGAATGGGCCGACGCCGTCGCTGATGTCGGCAGCGAAGAAGTTCAGCCAGTTCAGCGCGGTAAGGCTGCGCGTGGACGGCGGCTTAGAA